>CAIJTL010000283.1 GCA_903823545.1 uncultured Planctomycetaceae bacterium | reverse complement strand
TCTGCCTATTTCTTCAGAAAGATGTCGCTCTTGATAACGAAGCGAAGTAGTTCTTGCAGTCGATAGTCGGTGGCCTTCATTTGAGTCGATTGTTCTCGAAGGAAGGCGAGTTCGTTGTAAGTCAGAGTACGACCGGTCGCGTATGTGGCGGCGTGTTTGAGAAAGCTGAAAGCCACTTGGTCGATGCGGTCATTGGCTAGATACGACCTGAGGCCGTTGATATCAGCAACCTCTTTGCCATCGGGAAGCTTCGCGTGAGTGTCGAGGTTTTGAGTCTGCTTCCAGAGACCGCCAGCGTCGAATGATTCAAAGGGAAGTCCCCACGGATCGATTCCCGTGTGGCATTTCACGCACCCTTTTTGATTGCGGTGACGTTCGAGTTTTTCACGAAGAGTGAGCTTCGTGCCGTCGTCTTCTGGCAACTTCGGGACGTTCGGCGGCGGATCGTCAGGTGGCATCGCGATGATTTTTCGAGCGAGCCACGCACCGCGTTTGACGGGATTCGATTCTCGGCCATCGGAGAGGCCCGCCAAAATTCCGGCGTGAGACAGCACACCGCCGAGGTTCGCGTTCTCATGCTTGATCGGGACAAACAGGAATCCGCTCTCAGTGCGATCGGCAAGGTTGTAATAACTCGCGGTCACTTCGTTCGCGACGAGGAAGTCGGATTGAACGACGTTTCGTACCGAAAGATTCTGCTCGATCAGATATCGCAGAAATTGGACCGGCTCTTGTCGAAGCTGCGTCTTCGTATCGCGAGTGAGCTTCGGGAATCGCTGTGCATCGACCGCCACGACATCAATCTTGTCGAGGCTCAGCCATTGCGATGCAAACTCGCTGACAAACTGACTGAATCGCGGGTCGCGAATCATGCGTGCAATCTCTTCGTCCAGCGATTGACGCAGCGCATTCTTCGCCGCGAGATCAAGAAGACGTTGGTCCGGCGGCGCGTTCCAGAGGAAATAGCTCAGCTTCGACGCGAGCTCGTAAGCGTCGAGATCTTCTGCGACGGGACTGCTGCTGTTCTCAATCAGGAACAAGAATTGAGGCGATGTCAGCACAACGAGCAGCGCGTTCTTGAAGGCTAGTCGCGAGTCCTTCTTTTCGACGAACGAGTTCTTCCAGACGGCGAAGATTGGCTCAAATTCCGTTTCGGTCACCGGTCGGCGAAACGCTCGCGTCGCGAACGAGCGAATCACTTCGCGGGCATAGGCCGATGGATCATTCTTGCGAGGCGACTCAATGAAGATATTGCGGTGCGTTGCCGGGGGCCAGGAGTCGTAAATCGGACCCTCAAATTCAATCGACTTCACCAGCAATCGCGGCATGTCGCGACCATCGGTGAATTCGCTGCGCACTCCGATCTCGCGAATGCCTGCGAGATAATTGACGTTGTCCTTCTCCACATCGGGGGTCGGGAAGTCGTTGATCGCTCCCTCGAAGACGAACTCTTGAATGTCACCGTTCGGGACAGCGCGAGGCCCGCCCACTTGAGTCAACGTGCTCCCGCAGTCACGTCGCAAGCCGAAATAAACACCGAGCGAAGGGGCTCGTTTTTCAAAAGTGCTGAATCGTTTTGCCAATTCGTTTTCAGCGACGATTGGTGTGAAGACGAGTCGATCGACCTTCGTTGCACCGTGGTAGTTCGCTCTCACCTTCAGTTCTCCAGCGGGGAGCCTAACCGCCAAGAACGCCGGTTGGTTGAGTGTTCCGGTGAAGTGCCGATCGCCCAAGGTGACGGTCAACTCTTGTGGCTTCTCTCGCGGCGGAGGCGACACGAACTTTCGCCCTGGTTCGACG
>CAIJTL010000282.1 GCA_903823545.1 uncultured Planctomycetaceae bacterium | reverse complement strand
CTTCAATGATTTTTGAGAGATTCTCAAGTGCGAGCAGACACGGAATACGGCAATCGACGGTAAACCACGTTCGCGATTTGTTGTCGATGCGGGCATATTCCAGCAGGTCTCGAACTAACGTTTGCATTCGCTGTGAGCCACTCACCGCGAATTCCAGCCAGCGAAGTCCTCGTTCATCGAGTTGGTGAGAATAGTGCTTTTCAAAAAGTTGGCAGTAGTTGCTGATCGCTCGCAAAGGCTCCTGAAGGTCGTGCGAAGCGACGTAAGCGAACTGCTGCAAATTCACGTTGCTCCGCTCGAGATTCTGTGCGTGTCGCTCTAAAACATGCTGCGAATGTTTGAGCTCCGTTACATCGAGCCAGATCGACTGCACTCCGATGATTTGACCAAGGCCATCTTTGACGGGAGTCCGAATGACTTTGACAAACTGTTCGCGATCACCCTCCGCAACTCGCTCGATCCGTTCCGATATCTCATCCGATTCCGCAACTCGCCGCTCTTCGTCAGCAGTCTCTTCCGCTAATGGTTTTGGGACAATCTCTTCCGTTGTCTTGCCCAATAAATCATCGACGGAGGCGTCGAACATGCGGCAAAAGGCCTCGTTGACGAAAACAAATCGTCCCGACAAATCAGTCCTCGAAACGCCGATTGGCACGTGATCAACCATGGATCGAAAGAACGTCGCCGCCTCTTCGGCTACTTGTCGTAAGCAGGAATCAACTCGCAACTGCTGAGCCGCCTCGACGGATTCGGCAAGCTGCCAGCCAACCCAGGAAATCAATCCCAACGCGACCAACGCGCAACCACGCTGGATCAATTCGTCTTGGGATGTAATTAGCGATGGTCCAAGAAAGAAGCCTGCGATAATGAAGAGAGAGCAGATCAAGCCCGTCTGAATCAGCGACCCTTGTCGGCGACTGCTCAGCGCAATGGTTGCCGGCAATACGTACAACATCGTGATCGCACCGCTGGCTGGCATCAACGCGTCGATTAACAAGATGGCTGTCGCAACGATGAGCGAGTTCCACGAAAATCGCTTTTGCAGACGAGGCCACCGACTCAGCATCGTTCGCTGCATCAGCTTTTCCCACGGAGTGGGCAACGATTTCAGTCGGGCTAGACGTGACATAAGAATGCGACTTCAGAAGGATTCACACGAGTTGTTTCGATACGATTCATCGAGTTTCAGAAGTGTGCGATCTCGAACTTCTAATTCCGAACTCGCAATCTCAATCCAGCAGTTCAGCGCTGCCCCCGTCCTTCAAAGACCATACGCACCAAGTCCCCCAGTGATTCGGCCCCCATTTTCTCAATGATGCTGGCTCGCTGATTACGAACTGTGTTAGGGCTTGTGCCAAACTTGATTCCGATTTGTTTGACGTTCTTGCCGGCGACAAGCTCTTCCAAGACCTCACGTTCGCGAGTCGTTAAATGGCTGATCTTTTCTTGGAGGTTGTCACACGTTGTTGCTTGTTGTCGTTGTTGATCGGACTGAGCCATCGCCTCACGGACGGCTTCCAATAGTTGAAGGTCACTACAAGGCTTCTCCAGCAAATTCACGGCACCGCAGCGCATCGCGTTGACGATCGACGGCGTGTCGGCATACGCAGTCAGCACAATCGTCGGCAATCGCGGCTTCTGCCGAGCGACGAGCTGCAAGACCTCCATACCATTCATCTGCGGCATTTTGAGATCGAGGATTAAGCATGCGGCTTGATTCGAATCCGCTGCCTGCAAGAACTGTCCCGGCGAATCAAAGGTCTCGACTCGATAACTCTCCGTCTCTAAGAGACACCGCAGCGAATCACGAACTGCGGGCTCGTCATCGAGAACAAACACGGTTTGTTCGGCAGATATTGATCCACTGTTTTTTGATAACGTCGAACTCATCCGGCAACTCCCGTATGAAGTGGCAATGTGAAGCGAAACGTCAGACCGCGCGTCAAATTGGGCTGCGCCGTTAAGCGACCGCCGTGCGCCTCAATGATGGAGCGGCTGATCGATAACCCCATCCCCAAGCCTTGCTTTTTCGTGGTGTAGAACGGCTGGAAGATCCGTTGAAGATTCTGAGCATCGCAACCTTCGCCGTGATCGCTGACGCTTACCGTCACACAGTCGTTTTCGGAAAGTGCCGATTCGATCGTCAGGTTCCGCTCGATCGCCTGCGTCTCTTCCATCGCATCGAAGCCGTTGCGAATCAAATTGAGCAGCACCTGTTGTAACTGCACGCGGTCTGTTGGCACCTGCGGCAAATGATCGACAAGTTCAAGATTTACTCGAACGTCTCGGCTCTCTGCTTCAGGCCGGATCATCTCAATCACTTCGCGTATTGCATCATTGATGTCCGTTGCTGTTTGCTCGGGAGGCCGACGGCTGACAAGTCGTCGCAATCGCTTGATGATCTCTCCGGCCAGAAGCGCTTGTTGAGATGTTTTTTCGAGCCAGGAAATCAATTCATTGCGGTCGAACTCATCAGACCGAACTCGACGCAGAGACGCTTGTGCGTAATTCGTCACCGCCATCAAAGGCTGATTCAATTCGTGAGCCAATCCGGATGCCAATTCACCCAGCATCGTCAATCGCGACACGTAAACGAGTTGCTCTTGCTGCTGGCGTGATTGTTCCTCGGCTTGCTTGCGATCAGAAATATCAAACGCAGATCCCAGAACGAGCCGCACCGATCCATCCACCGCTCGCCGAAATACGACCTTGCGTGACTGTAACCAACGCCAACTTCCATCGGCGTGCAAAACTCGCGAGTCGACCTCTTGGACATCGTTGTCTTTTAGTGACAACAATTCCTGAAAGCTGTCGGTGAATCGAGGCTGGTCTTCAGGATGCACTAGCTTCTTGAGGGCATCGCCATCCATCGAACCTAAA
Source organism: uncultured Planctomycetaceae bacterium (assembly GCA_903823545.1). Lineage (GTDB taxonomy): Bacteria > Planctomycetota > Planctomycetia > Planctomycetales > Planctomycetaceae > SXKJ01. The sequence continues at coordinate 9,786 of CAIJTL010000282.1, read as the reverse complement.
TCAGACTGCGAGTAACCCAAGATCGACTGAAGACGGTCATTTGCATACAGCAGCTTCCGCGTTGTCACATCCAAGATGTAGACGATGCTCGGTGTTGCATTCGTAATCCGTTCGACGAACCGCTGACTTTCCTGAAGCGCCTCTTCCGCTCGTCGCCGTTCCGCAATTTCTCGCTGCAATCCTTCATTTGCGGCGGACAATTCTGCGGTCCGCTCGCGAACACGTTGCTCTAGCTCTTCTCGCCATTGGCGTTCGAGTTGCTTCCGTTCAATCGCGTAACGCAGCGACTTCTGCAGCAACTCGTTGGTCAACGCATTCTTTGAAAGGTAATCCTGAGCCCCGGTATGGACCGCCTGAAGTGCGATTTCTTCATCCGCATTTCCGGTCAAGACAACGACGGGCAGTGATGGGGCCAATTGATGGATAGCGATAAACGTGTCGAATCCGTGGCTATCCGGCAAACTCAAGTCCAATAGTACCGCGGCAAATTGTGAACCAGCCGGTTGATTCGGCTGAGCAAGAAGTCGCATTCCCGCAGCCAATGTCGACGCAGTTTTCACGACCCATCCATCGCCGCCTTGGTCTGACAACATCATGCTGATCAAGACAAGATCAGCCTCGTTGTCCTCAATGAGAAGGATTTCGCGTGGAGAGAGAGCCATGAATTGGTTTCTGCATCTGGAACTGAGTGCCGTTGAGGCGAGGGGGCACACATGATGTTTCCAGCGTCAATCCAACGTAAGCGGTGAAGTTCCGATTGCGAACTTTCCGCCACTTTCCTCAGGCCCGAAATTGGCACGATCGGAACGATCGTCACAACCCGAAGACGAATTCACCGCAATGGGAAGTATGACTATGCCAAGGCAATGACAAACACCTGAATCCATGATGCAAAACTGCAACAAGCCATCACCTTCGCTTAAGCCAACTCGCCTCGACGCGACAGGAATAACCAACGCAGCTTGAGGCTCTCTACTGCCGATATCAGATCAGACCAACTTGATGCCTTGGTTCTCGTCCGATACTTTGCCTCGCCACTGGAGACGTGCATTCGAGTTTTGTGACAAACGCCATGCGTCTGAAGTCACAGTTACCCTCGCACAAAGCGATTGTCAAAAACGATCAAACCAGCCACTGCCTTCCTCGCCCGATCCCACCTACCTTTGAGCGGAACGAAAGACCTCCCATGCGGAAGACCGTTCGTCTCACCTGGCTTTCACTGTGGTTGTTCGCAACCGGAGTTGTGTCTTTCACGACGATTTCGCTGGCGGCTGATTTGCCCTCCGCTGACGCTCCGATTGAACAAGTGATCGACCAGTTCATCAACGAACGACTCGAGACGGAGAAGGTCACACCGGCCCCGCAGGCTGATGACCTGAATTTGTTGCGGCGTCTGTCGCTCGACTTAGCGGGGCGAATTCCGACTTCTGCCGAGGCTCAAGCCTTTGCTGCAAACACTTCGCCAACCAAGCGAGTGGAATTGGTCGATCGATTGCTTGCGAGTCCTGACTTTCCGCTGCATCAACGCAATGAACTTGACCGGCTTCTACTGGCGCACAAACCCAATGACGGTGAGTTCCGAAAATATCTTCTTTGGGCAACTCAGCAAAACCGTCCGTGGGATGCCATGTTTCGCGACATGCTGATTGGCAGCGAAGCAGATGAGAATCAAAAAGGGGCGCTAACGTTTGTGAAATCGCGTGCCCGCGAACTGGATGATCTCACCAATGACACTGCCAGTTTGTTTTTCGGCGTCAATGTGAGTTGCGCGAAGTGCCACGATCACCCGCTGGCTCAAGATTGGAAACAAGATCACTTCTACGGCATGACGTCGTTCTTCAGCAGAACATATCTCACCAAGAAGAATCTGCTCGCGGAAAAACAAGTGGGCGAAGTGAAGTTCTCAACGAAGAAGGAAGGTCAAAAGCAGGCGGCCTTTTTGTTTCTCACGGGAGCGACAATCAGCGAGCCGATGGTCGAGCGAACGAAGGAACAACTCAAAGAGTTCGACGAAGTGGTCAAGAAGCAAACGCAAGAAGACAACGCTCCGCCGCCTGAGAAGCCGAGTTTCAGCCCGCGCGAGAAGCTCGTGGAAGTGGCGTTGCGAGCGGAAGACAATCGCTTCTTTGCACGTAATTGCGTCAACCGCATCTGGGCTCAGTTTTTTAGTCGAGGCATAGTTGATCCGGTCGACCAAATGCATTCCGCCAATCCGCCAACTCACCCCGAATTGCTCGACTGGCTGACGCGAGACTTGGTTGCTCACAACTATGACATGAAGCGTTTGATTCGTGGCATCGCATTGAGTCAGACCTACTCGCGATCAAGTGAGTGGACCTCCGGCGAACAGCCATCTGCCGCCATTTATGCAGTTGTAAAGGTGAAGCCTCTGACGCCACGCCAATACGCGCTGTCGTTGCACATGGCCGCTTACAACCCAACGCAATGGCCTGCTGCCGATCAGCCGGACAAATGGGCTCAGCGACGTGAGCAATTGGAGAACACCGCCAACGGTTGGTCCAACATGTTTGAAGTTCCGGGTGAAGGTTTTCAGGTTGCCATCGATGAGGCCCTGCTCTTCACCAACAACAAGCGGATTGAAGATGAGTTCCTTCGCGACTCAGGCGACCGACTCGTTGGTTATTTGAAGACACTGAGCGACAATTCGGCGTTGATTGATGCGGCATTTTGGTCCGTAAACTCTCGACCGCCTCGCGATGAAGAACGCGCGGCTTTGAATGATTACCTACAAAAACATTCCACCGATCGACTTGTGGCCATCCGGCAAATCGTTTGGGCCTTGCTGACCAGTCCTGAGTTACGAGTTTGTTTTTAGCCGAATTCACTGAGCTAGGCTCATTTGAGAATTAGAAGTCGGAGGTATCATGAATCCCGGTAGCTTTTTCTGCGGCTCCGCAGATCACGGTGTGAATCGACGAGGCTTCTTATCAGCCGCTGCTCTCGGCACTGCGGGAACTTTTGCGGCTGATATGACTCAGCTTGATCTCCTGCGACATTCGGCGTGGGCCGACGATGTAAAGAAGAAAGAAAAGCGAGTCATTCTGCTCTGGCTAGCTGGCGGCGCAAGCCAGTTTGAAACGTGGGATCCGAAACCCGGACGTCCAACCGGCGGTCCGTTTCGAGCCATTCAGACGGCCTCGAGCGGTGTGCAGATCAGCGAATTGATGCCGAAGATGGCTGCGAGAATGCAGACCACGGCCATCATCCGATCGCTCAACACCAAGAACGGCGATCACGGCGGCGGTTCGTCCTTGATGGAAACCGGACGTCGCAAGGATCCCGGCATCGACTATCCGGATTTGGGCGCTCTGTGTGCGAAAGAACTCGGACGCATCGACAGCGCCGTCCCCGATTACGTGTCGCTTTACTCATCGACCGAAGGGCGCCGCAAAGGGACCAGCGGTTTTCTTGGTGCTCGATATGCCCCGATGTTTTTGAGCGAGAACATGGTTCCGGAGAACGTCCGGCGATTGGAAACGATCAGCGACATCGATCACCAAGATCGAGCGGCGTTGCGTGATTTGTTGGCGAAGCGGTTCGCTCAAAATCGGACCAGCGATGTCATCGGCAGTCATACCAACGCCTATCAACGAGTGCGCGGCTTGATGGCGAGCGAAAAGCTGTTTGATATCGAGCAAGAACCGGAGGCCATGCGAGCCAAGTACGGTCCCACACAGTTCGGCCAGCAATGCTTAATCGCTCGACGACTCGTTGAGGCGGGTGTGCCGTTTGTGAAAGTGGCTCGCGCGTGGTGGGACAGTCACGGACAAAACTTTGAAACGCACCGTGAACTGTGTGCTGACCTCGATCATTCGATGGCCGTCTTGCTCGACGACCTCAAGGATCGCGGACTGCTGGAGCACACGCTTGTGCTGACGTTCGGTGAGTTCGGGCGGACGCCGCAAATCAACCCCAGTCTTGGACGAGATCACTTTGCTTCGGCGTGGAGTGCCTCATTGAGTGGTTGCGGAGTTAAAGGTGGCGCATGTTATGGCAAGACTGATCCCGATGGGCACACCGTCGCTGAAGGTGAAGCGTCTGCAGGTGATTTGTTCGCGACGATTCTGACGGCGCTCGGCATTGATCCACACAAAGAATACACGCTTGGGGCTCGCCCTGTTCCGCTATCAGACTTCGGTTCAAAGCCAATCAAAGAGGTGCTGGCATGACAACATCTGACCCTACAAAACTGAAGATGACGAAGGAGTTCGGCCTGCCGACCATCGCGTTCTGCGTGGCCCGCGTGCCCAACAGCGGACGGCTGATTTTCGGAAGCTCTGACTTCAAACTTTATGAGTTTGACGCTTTGGCCGAGAAGCCGCAGCCGGTTGCATTCAACGGCGAAGGACATCAGAGCTATGTCACTGGAGTCGTCTTGTGTGCTCCGAATATCGCAGTTTCAGGCAGCTACGACGGCAAGCTGATTTGGTGGGATCTCGAAAAGCGTGAGCCGATCCGTACTGTCAGCGCCCACGAGTTGTGGATTCGCCGCTTAGCCGTCAGCCCGGACGGCAAGACGATCGCCAGTGTCTCAGACGACATGCAGTGTAAATTGTGGAACGCCGAAACAGGCGAGATGCTGCGCCAATTCAGCGACCACAAGCCGATGACGCCGCACGATTTTCCATCCATGTTGTACGCAGTCACGTTTTCACCCGACGGCAAGTTCGTCGCAACGGGTGACAAAGTCGGTCACGTGGCAATCTGGGAAACGAACTCTGGAGCTAAGGTCGCGACTGTTGAGGCTCCGACGCTCTACACGTGGGACCCACGTCAGCGACGGCATTCTATCGGAGGCATTCGCTCGCTCGCGTTTTCACCTGACTCCAAGTTGCTCGCCGTCGGCGGCACCGGCCAGATCGGCAACATCGACCATCTTGAAGCGAGCGCTCGGACGGAGATCTTCGATTGGCAAGCGGGACAACGAGTCAAAGAAATTGTCAACGACAAGTTCAAAGGACTTGTCGAGCACCATGTGTTCGACCCAAGCGGTCAGTGGATCGTGAGCAGTGGCGGGGACAACGGCGGCTTCGTCAGTTTTCACAACGTTGAGACCGGGAAAACACTCCACCAAGACAAAGCTCCGATGCACGTGCATCAGTTCGCACTCAACGAAGCATGCGACACACTCTTCGCCGTCGGACATCACAAGATCGCCATTTTTGAGTTCAAGGCCGAGGCCGCTAAGCCAGCCGAAGCCGCTCCCGCCACGTCGACAAACTAATGCAACTGATCGCACAACGTGAGTTTTTCCGCACGTGATTGCGTCCTCAATGGACTTTCGATGTGAGACATTGGACATTCCTGGCACGGCCACGATCCTGTGGCGTGTTCCGGATTCTGTCTTTCTCCTCGAAGGTCTTTCATGAGCCAAGCTAATGTGCAATCACTTGCTGCAATGCGTGAATTCCGCGCGAGGATGCTGGAGTTTACGGAAGCCGCCAACGACGTCCTCGCCTCGTTGCAGGCGCAGTGTTATTCGTTTCTCGATTGGGTCGAGCATGATCGCCCCAACTTCTGGAAACAGTACATGCTGCGAAGCTTCGACTACATCGCGGAAGCTCGCGTTGCACTCGAACAATGCTTGATGCGTCAAGTCGGCGATCATCGTCCGACTTGTTACGAAGAGAAGCTGGCGCTGCAGGCTGCGAAGAGACGACTGGAGATGGCTCAAGAGAAGGTCGAAGCGACGACTCGCTGGGCCAACGTGGTGCGACACGAAATTGACGAGCACGAAGCTCGTCGCGGCGGAATGCAACGATTCGTCGAAACAGATTTCGCTCGTTCGATCGCCGTGCTCAGTCGCATGATCAGCGCCATCGAAATGTACGCGGAGTTGGAATCTGGTGTTGAAGATGTCGCACCACCGCCACCTGCTGAGACTTAGGTCCCGGAATATCTCGGATTCTCATTTCAAACTTTTCAATCAATCACATCGGATAAGCTCATGCGCCGTGCCGACCTCTCCGTGGATGCCACCAAACTCTACAAGTCTCATGTGGAACTGTTGCAGGCTTGGGAACGAACGAAAGAGTATTGGAAAGACGACAACAGCCAGAGTTTTGAAGACGAGCACATCGCGCCAATCGGCCCGTTCGTGAAGTTGTTACTCGATGCGTCGAATCACCTCAATGAGATCTTCCGCCACGCCGAGCGCGACCTCGCATCGCCCGGCGACGATTGAGCAGTGCACGCCATCGGAAGCAATTCAAATATCACGCGTCATCAAAAACAACGCCTTCTTTTCGCCTGGCAGGGTGAAGTCGAAGCCGCATTGTTTGAAGAACTCTTCGTTCGACGTGATCGCCATCACTTCGAGCACCTTCCGTTCTCGAGCGCGTTCAACACAGCGAGCAATCAACTCTCGACCAACTCCCTTGCCGCGATAGATGGGCATTACTGCGAGGCTGCGAACTTCGCTCAGCTTCGGTGAATAAATCTCCAACGCCGCGAAGCCAATGATTTGGCCGTCCATTTCCGCAATGAATCCGTGTGGCAAAAGGTCTTCAAGCTCTTCCGTTGTTCGCGGCAGCAACTTCCCTTCTGCAACAAAAGGTTCGATGAATTTTGCAATTTGTGGGAGATCGTCGATCGTGACCGACCGGACTTTGAATTGGGGTTCCGTTGGCTTCATCTCAAGTCTCTCAGGTTCTGAATCCAGAAGAGCGAACTATAACTTCGAACGGGGAAGCGTCACCTCTAAACGAATCCTACACAAAGCGGTGGATTGAAATGGACACTTTAAGACTTCATATTCATCATTTGACTTGTACACTGAGAGGTGGTTTTATTTGTCTCGCGGAGTTGCTTGCGGTTGCGAAGTGAATTCGATCATCGACGACTTGATCCTTCGCCTTCAAAAACGCCTCGTATTTTGGGCGATTTGCGGATGGGTATTCCTACCAGTTCTCAGTTGACGCTCAGCGAGCGGCGACGCAGGGCACCTGCGATTTCGATTCTCTTTGCATTCGGAATCGGAATCTACTTGGACAGCGTTTTTGATTGGTCGGGTTGGACGTGGCTCAGTGTCTCTGGATCGGGATTGTTGGCAGCAATCGTTGCGAGATGGCTGAAACAACAATGGCTATCGGTCGCCTGCTTACTCATCGCCGTGTGTGGATCCGGTGCGGTGCGGCACCATGATTCTTGGTCTGTTGGCGAGTCAAACGAAATTGGACTCTTTGCAACCGCCGAGGCGAGACCGGCTCAAATACGTGGAGTGGTGGCACAGAGACCAATAATCTCTCACGCTGATGGGAATGAGTCGCCTCGATTTGGGAGTGCAAGATCTCGCACTACGTTGACGATTCGATGTCGTCAGTTGCGTGATGGCGATCAATGGATTGACGTCTCTGGCTTGGCTCGGATCGACATTGCGAGTGAGGTGTCTCACTTGCTCATCGGCGACGAAGTGCAATGCATCGGTCGGATGGCCTTACCGTTTCCACCGGGAAACGTCGGCGAGTTTGACTTAGCTGCGATGTTGCGTCGGCAGGGAATCCGCGCGGTGATTCGATGCAGATCAGAGGATGCGATCATCGTTCATCAACAACATGATGGGATCAGCTTAAGTTTTCGACGTCTACAGGTTGCCGGGCGCGATCACTGCGAAGCGTTGTTAAAGAAAACACTCAGTCCAGAAACCACTTCTGTCGCCGTCGCTCTGCTATTGGGCACTCGGACGAGAATGAACCCTCAGCAACGTGAGGCGTTCGTTGAGAGCGGCACGATGCATGTTTTGGCAATCTCTGGTTTGAATGTGGCGATCTTAGCGACGTTTGTCGGCGTGAGTTGCCGGCTCATGAACTGCTCGCGAGCGATCGCTGCCGTGTTGTTACTGACGCTGGTCGGCGGATACACGGCAATTACCGATGCAGGGCCACCAGTTGTTCGAGCCTCGTTGTTGGTATATCTCGCGGCACTCGGATGGCCGTGGGATCGGCCGGTGAATAGTGTGAACCTCCTGGCAATGACCGGACTCGGAGTTCTGTTGTGGACTCCCGCGGATGCATTCAGCGTCGGTGCACAGCTTTCGTTTCTCGCTGTCGCTGTGATCTTGTGGCAGTCCGGTCGGAGCAACGTGATCGAGAATACAAAGGCTGAGTCAGATCAGAGTGCTGAAGAAAGTTCAAAGACGGGGTTCAGCAAGCTGACGCTAGATCGACAAAACAAGCGAGATCTCGGCGACGTTATTGACGAAAGGCTTCCGACCACCTGGCCACGGCGGTTGTTTCGCTTGATTTGGAATGCCATACGTGAATCAGTTTCGATTTCGACTTTCATCTGGATTTTTTCTGCACCGCTTATTGCCGGTCAGTTTCATTTGGTCTCGCCTATCGGAGTGCTGGCGAACATCCCTTTGCTGCCGGTTGCGAGCTTGGCATTGTGCTTGGGATATTCGGTGTTGTTGTTGAGTTTCGTCAGTTCAATGCTGGCAAGTTGGATTTCGGTGCCGTTTGATTGGTCGCTGCGATTGATGCTGTTGATCGTGGAAATCGCAGCCAAGTTTTCGTGCGGTCATCTCTATGTCCCAACACCTCCAGCTTGGTGGTTAGCGGGAACAGCGATTTGCCTCGCGAGTCTCTTCTGGTGGCGCAGTCGAACGCTTCGTCGGCATCTCGGATGGAAAGCGTTTTGTTTGTGGTTAATCATTGGACTGCTCTTGCCATTGATTCCTCGACAGGAAGGCCCACTTCGCTGCACAGTCTTGTCAGTCGGACATGGATTGTCAGTCCTGATTGAGACACCCGACGGCCAAACGTTGTTGTACGACGCAGGAACGATGGGTGATGCGCGACGCACAACGAACATCGTGCAGCAAGCACTCTGGCATCGCGGACTCAGTCGCCTCGACGGTGTCGTGTTGTCGCACGCTGATGCGGACCACATCAATGGCATCTCCGGCTTGATTCGCACATTGCCGGTAAAACGCTTGTTTGTGTCTCCGCAGTTTCTGGATCGAAAACAACCGGCTGTCCGAGAAGTCCTCAATTGCATTGAGCACTGTCAGGTTCCGATTCGGCTCGTTTGGCAAGGAGACCAATTAAGATTGAGCGATGAAGTGAACTGCCGCGTGTTACATCCGAAGGCCGATGACAATCTGGCGAACGACAACGCCAACAGTCTGGTACTCGCAATTGAGTATGTCGGTCGACGGATTTTGCTGACGGGTGATCTTGAGCGAGATGGGCTCGAACGTTTGATGCTATCTCCACCAACTCGCGCCGACATTTTGGTGTCACCGCATCATGGCAGTTTGGGAGCCAATACCACAGATCTCGCTCGTTGGGTTCATCCAACTTGGGTTGCCGTCAGCGGCGATCGCCGAGTGAGTCTCGCAACGCTGCGATCTCGGTTCGGCTCGAGCACTGATGTGTTGTTGACTTCAGACTACGGAGCAATCACGTTTGAAATCGACATCAAAGGACAAGTTACTTGCAATACGTTCCGACATGGTCGCGTGAGCGTTGATTTTGAAGAGATGTCTCACTTCGACTCGGGCCGCTCGGACCAACGATAGGCTTTGAGCAATCGTCGTTGAAAGAAGTGCGGATCAGTAGCTTGAACCAGTGCTTGACCACGTTGGCGCAAGTCGGCTGCCGGCCATTTCTGTGTCCCCCATGTCACAACGATTCGTGAATTCGATTCCGAGGCAAGTTGCTCTGGGGTAGCGGCTCGATCGGTGGCACCAGCAAACATCGTGTCCCAATCAGGCGCCCAACGAACCACTCTCTGCCGCCAAAGACTTTGCAAAAAGAAACGAAT
>CAIJTL010000281.1 GCA_903823545.1 uncultured Planctomycetaceae bacterium | reverse complement strand
TGCTCGAACTGACTGACCAACAAGTCGTTGATCTCGTGAATCAATTGCCGCCGAAACGAAAACGAACGGCATTAGTGGCGCTCGCCAGTGAGGTTTCATCGCGACGTGGTGAGCGACTGCAATTGGCCGAAGAGCAATTGAAACGCCTCTGTAGCGAACAAGGGTGGAATTGGGACGGAATGTCGGAAGACGAACGAGAGGTCTTCATCGACGACCTCATCCATGAGGATCGGCCATGCGGTTCGTAGTCGTCTTCGATACGAACGTCTTGCTGTCGGCCACCAGCTGGAAAGGAAACACTGCTGGGTGTTGGTCTGCTACTGGGTCACGAATTGATCGTTAACGACTCGACCTTCCAGTGGTCGCTGGTTTGAAACGATCGGCTGTCCGCGTACGCCTTCTTGAAGCGTGTGCGGAGCGCAAGAAACTCAGGACGGACGTTGATCCAAAACCAAACCTCTTTTTGAATGATGCCACCAATCAAGTTTCTTATGTCTGCGGCACCCAGCTTTTGGAAGCAGGGCCACCCGTGTGGCACGTACTTTCGGAACGAGGAAGGGGATTGGCTTCGCAGACTTCTCGTGACGAACGTCGTATTCTGCTCTCTTCGGAATTAGAGGAATTAGAATTGCCGAATTAAGTTCGCGCGAAAGGGGCACGACAATGGGTGTGATTCGAAACGTCATTATGGTTCTAGTTGCGCTCTGTGTTTGGCTCTCCGGGACGGAAGGGTCGTCAGCAGAGCTTGCGCGATGGAAACATCAGCCGGAGGATTGGCAGGGAGCTACGCTGGCAGACAGCAAGGCCACGCTGACGGCTGATAAATGGAGCTATCTGGTCGCGCCGGAGGAACATGCGCAAGTCGAAGTAACCGCCAGTGTCACGATCGTTGAGGCGGCGAAGCAGTTGCGGTTCTTTGGTGACAGTTGGAGTGCGTGGCCTGATCCGACGTTTGGTGACGGCGGGTTCGAGGCGGGAGTGCTTGTGCGCGGCGGCGAGGTGCTATCGAAGATCGAAGGGCGCGAGCTACGACAGGAGTCGGGCTTTCGCGTGCAGTTGTCGCACAAGTATCAGTGCGTGGCGCTCGTGAAGTTTCCGGATGGCGGCTATCTGCGGGTCGTGCCGTGCGAGGTGAAGCTCAATCAGCCGATCGCGCTGTCGGTCGTGACGCTCGGCAACTCGGTGGTCGTGAAGGTTGATGGGAAAGAGAAAATCTTCCACGGTGACATCGACTCGCCGCTCAAGGGCGGTCGAGTCGGCATCGGGACGAGCAGTCTCGCGCGGGTGACGTTCGACAGCGTGACGGTCACGTCGCTGGCGAAGCGTGAGCCGCTCGTCGTGACGGCAGTGCATTCCTCGAAGCTTTCCGTGCGGCGGTGGCTCGGCGATCGTCAATGGGTGTTCGATGGGGATGAGCCGATTCTGCAACTGCACAACGAGCGCGATCCGAGTTGCTTCGCGAAGCTCAAGCCAGGTTACAAGCCTCAGTTCACGTTCGATTCGCATTGGGGGCTGGAGAATCAAGGTGCATTTCCCGATGCAGCCAGCAAGTGGACCGAGCCGGTTGTCAGCGGCGGTGGTGATGCGCCGGTGAAAGCGACTTGGTCGGCTCGCAACGTGAAGGATCGGTTTGTCACGAAGAGCACGCTGACGGTCGGCTTCAACTCGCAGCGCGGGACATACACCTATGACGTCGATAGCGAATTGGAAGTGCTCCCCGGGGAGCCATTTCATTTTCGGTACGGGTTTGACTTCGAGCATCACACGCCGCTCGATCCGTTTCGCTGGCAGTATCTGATCGCCAAGCGGAAGAGCGGCGAGTTGTATCATCGGCCGGTGTACCCGATCGACCCCGGTCCGCAGAACGATCTCGAAATGTACGGCGGCCAGCGTGTCTGGTTCGGGCGGCATGGCGAGACGGTCCCGGTCGTCCCCGGCGTCGAGTACCGTATTAAGCATGACTGGCATCGTGACCCGAAGGACTCGGCGAAGCTGCTGACTCGCAAGTTGAACACGGCGGTCTGCGCGGCGTTCTACGACACGGGTGTCAGCTTCGAGCCGGAGACCGCGCCGGCCGGCACGAAGCTCCGTGTCGAGTACCGCTACACCGGCATCCCGGCGGCCGAGGCCGCGTCGCTGTTCAAACAGTCGAAGATTTACAACTCGCCGACGCTCGACCCGCAGCATCATTTCGTCTTTGCCGACGAGTGGCCGAAGCTCACGTTCTCGAAGTTCGTACCGCTGAGCGAAACGTGGATTTACGGCCGGACGCCATTTATGACGGCTCACAACACGCGACCGACGTATGAACTCGAAAAGAACTGTGGCGCGGGAAGCGGCTT
>CAIJTL010000280.1 GCA_903823545.1 uncultured Planctomycetaceae bacterium | reverse complement strand
CGTGCCGGGATGGAAGATGAGCTTCATCAAGGCCGTGCCTTGGACGTTGCGGCTCTCAACGTGATGAATGCCGTTGATGTAGAGAAAGTGGTACTCGTAGTAATTGGTCAACAGCCCTTCCATCTGCGCCGGGTCCATGCCGCCATACGGCTGGCAGACGTAGATCACCGGCAGGTTGAGCGCCGGGAAGATGTCGATGGGCATTCGCTTGAGCGGCAACTCAATGCCGATCTTCGCGAGCGCCACGTCAAACGACTTTGGCCGCACCGCCACAAACGCCGTAAGTACGACAGCAATGATCCCGACCATCACAGTGATCGGGCGACGCATTGCAAAAATGATTGGATTCATGCCGGTATCGGAATGAAAAGTCCGAGGAACAGCAAGGCGATCGTTCCTCTTCTCCTCATTGGCGGGCTTCAAATTTGGACCGGAACTCGATGCCAAGCGTTGTAGAGATAGCCCTTCGCGTTCCAGCGAACGGTCTCTGGCTGTGAGTCACCTCGCGAGTCGGTTGCGCGAACAATCAGTTCCTTGGTTTCCGAAGTCACAGCAATTTCGGCAGACCACATTTGCCAGCAGAACTCGGATGCGGGGGTCGTCAATTTGGCTTCGGTCCACGAGCGACCGCTGTCAGCGGAAACTTCGACTTTACGAATCGACACTCCAGGCACACCGGGCGGCAGAGCGTATCCGGTGACTGCAGTTCGGCCAGCTTTCAGAGTGGCGTCTGCAGTTGGTGTGCAAATCGCCGCGTTGAGCGGCATCCGGTAAATCGGTGCGTTCTCGGCCACTTCCAACAAATCACCAGTATCGACGAGCTTGTAGACGTCGGCCACGAAGTGATTCGGCGAGGGTCGATCAGACACAACGATCTTGCTCAGCCACTTCACACTTCGAGCACCAATGTAACCGGGGACGACGGAGCGAAGCGGAAATCCATGATCGGCGGTCAGCGGCTTGTCGTTCATCGTAGTGGCCAGCAAGGCTCCCGGCGAAATCTCACGATCCGACAAAGCCTTTTCCAAAGGGATCGAACCGCCGAATGCGAATGACTTGCCACCATCTTCAACGGTGTCGAGTCCTTCAAACCAAACATGCTTAGCGGAATCGCGCAAGCCGACTTTCTTCAATAGGTCTGATAGTCGAATACCACTCCATTTGGCATTGCCGATGGCTCCCTCGCGCCATTGCACCCCTTTAATCGCCTTGATGCGACTGTGTTCAGAGCGGCGATTGCCAGCGCAGGTGAGAGTGGCTGTCACCGAGTGCTGTTGGAACTGTCCGAGTTCTGCCAGCGAAAGAGTCAGCGGCTTTTCAACCAACCCTTCGATCGACAGCCGGAATGAGTCCGCCTTCAGGTCCGGCGTGTTGCCATGACTGCGAATGAAGAATGAATCGACCGGCGTGACCCAAGACTTCACCAGGTCCGGCAACAGCGGTTCTGCATTCATCGGGGCATTGGAATGTACGAGCAGCCGACGGTCGTCCGCTCCTCGGAGAACTTGGTTCCAACCCGTCATCGAAAGCAAACCGACCGCTCCGGCAGCCATTTGCTGCATAAATTTCCGACGGTCACGCAACGCGTTGAATTCTTGATTGAGCATAGTGTCAGTCTCCCCGGAGTTGAGTTGGTTCATTTCGATTGTGCTGAGCTTAAGCAGCGCAAGGCCGCGAGCCAATCAAACGCTTCAAACTCACGCTGCCATTCCTCTGACTCCAGACAAAGCCAAAAAGCAGGTCCACGTTGTATTCCACTTCTTAAGCATCTTTGAGATTCAAATAGGGCCGACGATCCGTCGCTTTCCATGTGCCCAACCGCACTCGGTTCCGATGAGGCAGAATTTGGACTTCGGTAAGTTACTTCCAAACTCAGCACCGTGCTGACCGAAGCCGTTCGGAGATGCGATTTTCGGTTGTTGAGAAATGGCGCGGAGTTGGAAAACATCAACATTCAGTGACGTCGGTAAACGACTGATGACAGCAGTCGTGGGAAGCCACGACTTTGAAATGAAGAACCTCGCGAGCCGCACAGAAAAGAGTGCAACTCGCGAGGTTTTTTATCTCTGAACTTGATCGAACTCATTCCTCAGTAGTTGATCTGGAACTGCAACCGCAGGGCTTGACCATCGAACTGACGGTAGGAAGTTGTTCCAGAAGTGCCGTTGGCGGTGGTGTTGGTGCGGTCCGTGACGAGATAGCTGGCTGTTAATTCGGCTGCAGTGTTGATCTGCCATTCGGTGCCGAACTCCCATTCGTTGATGTTGACGAACGGTGCGTTGCGTTCTGACTTGTAACCGCCATTGAAGTAAGAGTAGCGAGCGAACGGGAACCACGTGCCCCAGCATTCGGTGTCGTGCTTGTAGAGAAACATCGCATAGCCACCGTACAACGCACGTTCTTCAATTCCAGTTTTTGCAGCATTCAGTGCTGGCCCACGACCAATGGTCCATTCCGATTGGAACCCGAAGGGTTGTGGATACCAGATGAACGAACCAGCAAGTCGCTCGTCATTCCAGCCGTCACGATCATCCGCTGCGTTTGCGCCCGCCCCAACACCGGATGTCGAAACCGTACCATCGGGCGTCAAAACACCTCCCGCTGCGGAGCCGTTGCTGTCAATCGACGAGCCAATCACGGAGTACTCGCCGGTGTAGCCTTGGAGGCCAATTTCCATATGTTGGCAATTCTCAAAGATGATCGGCAACGTGACACGGGCAAAGACATGAACATCATCGTTCACCTCGTTAAACGATCCACCTTGACCGTTGTAAAGCCCAGCGCTCAACAGGCCGTAGTTCCCCGAACCTTTGTAGCCCTTCTCTAAGACATCTTTGAAAAAATCCTGAGCCCAAGTCGGTGTGTAGAAGAAATACACACCAAGATCGCGTTCGTTACGGACGGCGCTGTTGAGCGCATCGGCTCGGTCTAGCGGGACACGGTTAGAACTGGACTGCAAGTTTTCCCAGCCATACGGAACTTTCGACTGCCCGACTCGAATGCGTAGCTCTTTTTCGTCGTCTAAATAAAGGTCGCCGTACCAATCGCGGATTTGAACGAACTGGTTGTTCGGGTCCGCTGAAGAGCCAGGCGAAGACGCAAAGTCCGGCTGTAGATACACGTAAAGTCGTTCGTGAACGTCGCCGGAGATGATGATTCGAGCACGACGAATCAGAAAGTTTTGGTCGTCGGCAAGCGAGCGATCTCCGACGTACTGTGCCGCCGCAGAACCTTCTTCGATGTGTGTTTCTTCGTTGATACGGAACTGGGCGTAGCCGCGGATGCTCAACTTGTCGAACCATTTTTTGGGCTTCGGTGCTTCGGCCTTCGCTCCATCCTTCGGGGCCTGCATCTCGAAGGAGGTCAGTCTCGTCTGCTCACGGATGATGCCGATCTCAGGATCGTTGGCGTGGAACAGCGGAGCCATATTGAGCAGATTGAGATCCGCTGACTGGACCGACGATTGGGACTCGCGCAGTGTCTTGTTCTGCGATTGCAACTCAGTAATTTGAGCTTCGGCCCGCTCCAGTCGCTGCAAGTACTCGTCCGGATCAGCCGCTCGAACTCCTAACACAGATGCGTCGGGTTCGGCATTTAATTTTGTTGGCTCCTTGTCCGACTTCGTCTGACTCGATGGTAGTGGCTCGTCAGCAATGGCCATTACTCCAAACAGCAAACTCGCCGAGCACATCCAAGCGAGGTGTTTGCGCATGTTCCTCATCTTGCGATTCCTTTCGCAGTGAACTGGGTTGCTGCCACGAATCCATTCGAGGCATTATTAAATTTATTTATTGGAAACTGGTCTTAACAAATCTCCGTTCCAACAGGCCCTTGCTATCGGGAATACTCAATTGTCCGAAGGAATCAGGGATTTCGGTTATGCCTGAAATTAACAATTCAAAAATGAAGGACTGTTGCAACCGTTAAAGTTTCCCAGGGACGGAACCGGTCACGTGACCGAGTTAAGCTTGGTAAACTTTGCGGGAATGTCTGCCTGCTACTTCGGAGTCGAGTTATGCCTGCTGAGACTGTTTCACTTGCCGGTCGAGCTGCGTTAATCACTGGAGCGGGGACCGGAATTGGCCGCGCAATCGCAAATGCGCTCGCTGACGCTGGAGCATTCGTCGGCCTGCATTGCCATCGAAGCGTTGAGGGAGCGAACGAAACACTCAACGCCATTCGGTCTCGCGGCGGCAACGGTGTTGTGTTGTCTGCCGATTTGGTCATCGCAGATCAAGCCACGCAACTGGTTGATCAGTTTGTGGTGGCGGCCGGGAGATTGGACATTCTGATCAATAACGCTGGCTCACCGATCGAACGACAACGCATCGAAGATTGTTCGCTCGAACTGTGGCGACAGGTGCTTGACGTCAATTTGACGAGCGCGTTCTTGGTCACTCAGCGAGCAATCCCACATTTGAAGGCCAGCGGGAACGGCGCGATCGTCAACAACCTGTCGTTGTCAGTGCAAACAGGCGGAGCGAACGGAGCAGGTCCATACGCCGTCGCGAAAGGAGGCTTACAGGTCCTCACTCGCACGTTGGCTCGCGAGTTGGCCCCCAACGTCCGCGTCAACGCGATCATGCCGGGTGTCATCGAAACTCCGCATCATGAAGTCTTCACCACTCCCGAACGAATGGAACAGTACCGTCGCGAAACCCCGCTGGGACGCAACGGCCACGCTGACGAAGTGGCATCAACCGTCTCGTTTCTCGTGAGTGATGCTGCTCGCTTCGTGACGGGAGCGTTGCTCGACATCAACGGCGGACGGTTTTTGCGATAGTCGGTTCGTGTTCAGCGAACGCTGTCGCTGCTACTGTTCGCTTTCCGAACAAACGCATTGTTCGGCAGGATTGCCTCAGACGAGGGTTGGTTAGAAAGTTGATTAGCCGGAACGCGCTAGCGTCCGGTTCCCGGTGACTTCACTGAACCGGATGCTAGCGCGTTCCGCGCTAATAGTTTTCAACCATGCCTAGGCTGTGGAGAGTCGTGAGAGTCACACTGAAGAGAATTCGTTCTGTGAATTGAAGGAGTCGATCATGAAAGTTGGCCCAGGAAAAGGCGGAGATAAAAAGGGAGTCAAGTTCCCCGGCTTGGTGAAAAAACTGGAAGAAGCCGCCGCCAAGAAAGCCCCGAAGGGTGAGCAAGGCGGAGCGGGAATGCCGTTCGGATTCGGCATGGGGAAGAAGAAGTAACGGGCAGCACACGAGAGGGAATTGGTCGTTGGTTATTGATCATCAGTCATTTGTCATTGAAGCCCTCAAATGAACAATGACCGATGATCAATTACCAACGACCAATTCTTTGACTCTCGAATAGACCGTGCTGAGGAGCGTCAAGCTTAAGGCACAAGCACGATCTTGCCGGTGAGTGTTCCCTGCTTTTGCAACGTGTTTCCTTCTTGCAGGCGATGCGCTTCAGCCGCTTCGGAAAGCTTCATCGTGCGGCCGATTAGCGGGTGCCAGCCTCCGTTCTCGAAGAGAGCGTTGATCGCCTCGCCGCATACTCGTTGCTCTTCTGCAGTCGCGTTGAACATCGCAAAGCCGCTCAGTCGCAGGTCTTTGACGTAGAACGGGCCGTTCGGAAATTCCGGACGCGCACTTCGCCCAGCCATCAGGATCACTCGACCTCGCGGTGACATCAGACCAAACGTCCGGTCCAGGTTTGCTGGCGGTTGAGTTTCATACCAAACATGCAGCCCGCCGTTCGCTTGAGTAAAGGCCTTGATGCTGTCGTCGAGCGTTGCCGAGTGGTAGTCGAGCACGCAGTCCGCACCCCAGCTTTCACACAGTGCCTGCTTGTCGGCGCTCCCGACTGTCGCAATCACCTTCGCTCCCGCCGCCTTCGCGATCTGAATGACCGCCGAGCCAACTCCGCCAGTCCCTCCGTTAACGAAGACCACTTCGCCCGACTTAAGTCCTGCGTTGAGAAACAACCCCAGGTGAGCGGTGATCCCCGTCAGCGCTCCGGCAGCCGCTTGAGCGTCAGTCATCTTGGCTGGAGTCCCATACAACCACTTTTCATCCACGGCGGCGTACTCGGCGAATGAACCTTGTCGGCCAAACAAGCTCTGGTTGCTTCCCCAAACTCGATCACCCACTTTGAAACGGGTAACTGCCGCGCCACACTTCTCAATCGTCCCTGCGACGTCGCATCCAATGATATAGGGAAACGAGCTGGCCATCTTCGCAATGCCCGCTCGTATGTAAGTGTCGATCGGATTGACGGAGACTGCGCCGACTTTCACCAGAACTTCGTTCGGTCCTGGTTCCGGTGTCGGCAGATCGCCGTACTCGATGACGTCGGGGGTACCAATTTGGCGAATAAAAGCGGCTTTCACGAGAGATGGCTCCTTGTAAGTAGATATTCAGGCTGAAATCAAAATGTCGTGCGGGTGCGACTGGCGAGGTCACCCTGTGATTGAGTTTTTCAAACTATGTCACGTCAGCGGATTGTTGTCGACAATGGACTCACTCGCTGCCAAATGAAACGAAACAGAGCTCAAACGTGCTTCTCGTTCGAAGAGTTCTTGGGGCCCCGACGTTATCGGCAACAGGAAGCCAAATCGCGAGCAGGCGTAACTCTCGCCCCCGTTGCCTTGCCGTTCATTCGCTGGTCGATACTCTTAGCGCACTTCGCTTCGCAGCCAGTCATCTAATGGAAAGGCACCTCGATGCGCGATTTTGAATATGAAGCTCCAACGACATTGTCAGCCGCGCTGGAACTCGCGGCCAAGCACAATGGCTCTTCGCGGTTCATGGCCGGTGGAACTGATCTCATCGATCAAGTCCGAGTCGGACGAATGAGCCCGGACGTCCTCATTGACGTCAAAAAGCTCCCCGAGTTGAACGTTCTGCAACACGACTCCAATGGCTTACGGCTTGGTGCGGCAGTCCCGTGTTATCAGGTCTACGGACATTGTGGCATCGTCTCCGATTACTCCGCATTGGCCGATAGCTGCCGCATCATCGGCGGCGTCCAAATTCAAAGCCGAGGTTCCGTTGGTGGCAACCTCTGCAACTCCGGACCAGCGGCAGACTCGACACCATCCTTGATCGCACTTGGCGCGGTGGCCGTCATTTCCGGACCAAAAGGGACTCGCTCTGTGCCGGTTGAGGACTTCTGCACCGGCCCCGGTCAGAACGTCTTGCAGCCTGGTGAGATATTGGTCGAACTGAAATTCCCCGCGCGGGTGGCCAACAGTGGCTCACACTACCGTCGCTTTATTCCTCGCAACGAAATGGACATCGCCGTCGTCGGTGTCGGCGCGTCGGTTGTCTTGAATGATGCCAAGGACGAGTTCGTCTCTGCCCGCATAGCACTCGGTGCAGTCGCAGCCACACCCTTGTTCGCAAAGGCCGCGAGCGATGGACTCGCCGGTCAGCCCGTCAACGATGATTCAATCGCCAAGGCGGCAGCAGCGGTTCGCGCAATCGCCACACCGATCGACGATATGCGCGGCACCAAAGAATTCCGCCTGCACATCACTGGAGTGTTGGTTGAACGTGTCTTGAAAGCCGCCATCGCACGAGCGAAAGGCGAGCACGTCGATTGCAAAGTCGGTCACTAACCGTAGAGCAGGCGTCTCGCCCGCTTTCGATTCCAACGAACATTCTCAATCACAGGCGAACCGCCTGTGCTACGCATGAGAGGATCAAACAAATGGCCAAGAAACGCGTTGTCACAGCCACACTCAACGGCAGCCAAACAGAGTTTCTCTGCGAACCACGTCAAACGTTGCTCGAAGTTTTGAGAGACTCCTTGGACCTTACAGGTACGAAGGAAGGCTGCTCAAACGGTAACTGCGGAGCATGTACCGTGCTTCTCAATGGCCGACCGGTCAACAGTT
>CAIJTL010000279.1 GCA_903823545.1 uncultured Planctomycetaceae bacterium | reverse complement strand
GTTGTCGTTTGTAGAAGCGATAGTCATCGACACCAGGAGGCAACATCAGGTCTTTGACTTGATACCCTGAACGTCCCGGATCGCTACCGATGCCGAACGGGCCGAACTGCGAGCCGAGATATCCTGTCCCGCCGTATTCCGTCGCGTTGGGAACAGCCACGTATGGAGGGAGATTGTTCTTCGGTCCGAGTTCGTGCGATACGACCGCACCGAGGCTCGGATGTTCGATCGCCGGGCTCTTGCGATAGCCCGTATACATCGCGTAGCTCGCTCGCCCGTGATCCGCTTCTTTACCGGCGATTGAACGAATGACCGTTAGCTTGTCCGCAATCTTCGCGAGGTGACTGAAGTTTTCATTGAAGACCACACCACGTAAGCCAGTCTTTGCCACACCGAATGGGCCGCGATATTCCAGCGGCGCTTCTGGCTTCGGGTCCCAAGATTCTTGATGAGCCATGCCACCGGGAAGCACGATCTGAATCACACCTTTCGCACGGCCTTCTTTACTCTCGTAAAACTTTTGGTCGGCACGAGCCTCTTTCATTCGCAAGAAATCGCCCAGCGTGAGCCCCAATGCACCCAAAACGCCAACTCGCAAGAAATCCCGACGCCCCGGTTTACTGAAATGAGCAGGATCATCGGCCCAAGTGACAATATCGTTCGCGTGGGAGTTCATGCGTCGTTCCTTTGTCGTGAAGTAAAAATGAGGCTGGTCGATTCGGAGGAAGCAGGGCGGTTTGGGGCGGGAAATCCAGGTGAGCAGCGTATCGCTCTCACATATTGATCGACAAGCCGATCCATAAAAATCTACCCCCGGGTTGCTTCTTTTGAAGTCTCCGGAGTCAGCTTATTCCGGACGCCTACTGAGTTTGACTTGTGACTGTGACTTGGTTTCCCGCTCGTTACACTCCCGGACCTCCCGCAGAGTCCTCTCGCCCGGTCGTAGAGTTTCCTGGAGTTGCACATGGGTCAGTACGTTGTCCGTTATGGAATTACTCGAATTGTCGGCGAGTTTTCGTCGAAAGGCGAAGATGCGATTCCGCGTGGTACTCAAGTCATCGTCCGCTCGGATCGCGGGGTCGAGTGCGGGGAAGTGCTCTGCGCCGCCAGCGAACAAACTCGGCAACACCTCGGTCGCACCGATGAGTCGGGGCGCATCCTGCAAATCGCGACCTCCGACGATCTGCGCAAGCGCGATCAAGTCAAACAAATGGAGCGCAAAGACTTCGCCGAATGTTTGCGGTTCGTTGCGGAGCGAAAGCTGCAAATGGAATTGCTCGATGTCGAACGACTGTTCGGCGGCGAGCGAATCGTCGTCTATTACCTTGCTGAAAAGCGTGTCGACTTTCGTGATCTCGTCAAAGCGATGGCGGGACACTTCCGCTTGCGAGTTGAGATGCGGCAAGTCGGCATTCGTGACGAAGCCAAGCTGCTTGCAGACTATGGCGACTGCGGCAAACCAACCTGTTGCAACACACATCTTCGCGAGATGCCGCCGGTCACCATGAAGATGGCGAAGGTGCAAAAGGCGACGCTCGACCCGACAAAAATTTCCGGGCGCTGCGGACGTCTGAAATGTTGCCTCCGTTATGAGTACGACACCTACGAAGAATACCAACGAGAGCTACCGCCGATCGGAGCGACCGTCGTCACCAAGGCGGGACAAGGGCGAGTTGTGTCACAAGAGATTTTGGCTCGCAAAGTAACGATCGCCTATGACGATTCGCGACGAGCGGTCATTGAAGCCAATGAAGTGCTGACGGTGGTCAGCAACCGCGGCAACAAACAGTCAAAGGAGTCGTGATGAGCCAGACAAAGAAGGCTGCTCCATCCGCGCCAAAGTATCATCCAGCTGCTTATGAATTCGTGGATCATGCGTTGCACTTCACTCAAAAGAAATTGGGGAAACATTCCGAAGTTCGACAAGAACCGCAGGAAGACTCGCATATTTCCGGCCCGCAGTTGCTCGACGGTATCCGTGAACTCGCGTTGAAAGAGTTCGGCATGATGACGATCCCCGTGTTTCGACATTGGGGAGTGAACTCTACCGACGACTTTGGCGGCATCGTGTTTGACATGATCGAACGAGGTCGGATGCGCAAGACCGATCACGACAAACTGAGCGACTTCTTTGGGGTCTACGACTTTGAGGAGGTGTTCGACAAAGCCTATCAAATCGACACGACTTCAGCGTTTCGGCGATAAGCATGGTCGCTTGATTCTGGAAGCTGAAAAGTATTGGCAGACCTCAAAGCGAATGGACTCGCCGCCAATGATCGACTCAACCGCAAAAAGCCAACAAGCATCATCCAGCTCAACCTCGCCGATTTCGCAGAGGCAAAAGTCGCTGTTTGTTGTGGCTGCCGTCACGGTCGCGACATGGATGTTTTTGCTCCTCCTTCTGTCGATCACCACCGCAAACCCGGTGACCTTGAACAGAGACCAAATCATCGACTCGACTGATGTGGTGACAGCCCTAGTCGATGATCCCCAGTCTGGCGTGATTCAAATCCAGCAATTTTGGAAGAGCGTTGTCACTGAGGGTGAACTGAAGATCGCGGATCTTGCGGCACTGTCTGTCACGAAAGGGGACCGCTTCATCATTCCAGTTCTTCGAAACAAAGACGCGTGGTACGTGACCCCATCCAAGCTGCCGAAAAATCCTCGCCTGATCTATCCCGCATCTGACGAGGCAGAGCGTCAATTGAAAAGCATCCTCAAGACCGGCCGTCTCCCGTGAGCCAGAGCCCTTGAGGTTCATTCGAGACCAAACTGAATTCAAACCAACCCTCGTAGTTTTCGTACCGTCCACTCGGCAGACAGCAACGCCACAAACACGAGCAAGAACGGCCAGTTGTCCCACAGAGTGACGCGAGTCACTTC
>CAIJTL010000278.1 GCA_903823545.1 uncultured Planctomycetaceae bacterium | reverse complement strand
CGCTCGCAACCATCGCCGTGTCGCTGCTCTGATCGGTCGAGTCATCCGGGTCGGTGTAGTTCACAAACAGCGTGGCACCATCGGGCGCATACAGCGAACCATCATTCGCGGTTGCTGGACCAGTCGAGGTGATTGGCAACGAGGCGGTGAAGACGCCGGTGTTCGCTCCTGTTTCGGTAAAGGTCGTCGTCTGTGTGTCGCCAGTGGATGTCGTGACTGTCGCTGTGATGGTTTCGATCGCCCCGGCATCCATGTTTTGATCGATGTCTGTGATCCGTATGTAGGCGGTCGAGTCGGGCAAGTACTCAGTAACTGACACTCCGCTGCCGTCGACGAACTCGGTGATGCTCGGTGTCCCAAGGTCTTGTTGGGCCACGACGAACGTTGTTCCGGCGGTGTCAAAGATCGTTCCTTCGTAGCCCTCGTTGGCGGTCACTGAGATCGCGAACGTTCCTTGAGTGACCGACGTCGTCCAGGCGTATTCGTAGATTTTCTGGTTCAGAGTGCCGGTCGGAATGATTGAGGTGGGCGATAGCGTGAAGGAACCTCCGGTCGGAGGTGTGATCGTTAGAAGTTCGCTGGTGATGTCCGCCGGGCCGAACGGATCAGTGACCAAGGCTCGGATATAGACCGTTTCTCCGTTGAACGCCGACGAAATCGCATTGCCGTCATTGGCGCTGTTGCCATCGTTGGTGTAGGCCGCGTCGTAAATCCCGACCGAATTAACATCGAGGTACGTGGTCGTCGGCAGATCAATGCGTGACGGCTTCGTGGAGCTGTCATACTGGATTTGGAACGTGACACCCGATTGCGCGGTCGTGACGTCAAGCGTCACCGTTGATCCCGCCGGGATCGTCACGTTGCTGCTCAGCGTATGAGTCCATGTGAGCGTTCCTGCTCCGCTGCTGTAGACCGGGTTCGTCAACGTGGCGATCGTTGTTGAGCCGTACTTCAACGTGGCGGTAATGCTCGGATTGGCTGGCATAGAGCCGCTGACGACGTTGACGTAGTTGACCACATTGATGACTCCACCCGCAGGCATGGCGAAGTCGCTGGCCATCGACAATGTTTGAGTGAATGTGGCGGTCGTTGTTCCAGCGGCCGGGGCTGGTTTGATTGAGACAACACCGAGTGCATAGTCCTGATTGAGGTTGTCGTCGTAGTTTGATGTCACGGTTGCCGCGCCCGGTTCCGTGCTCGCCGCTGCCGCGACTCCGACACTTACGGCGGTGTTGAAGATCGTGGATTGTCCGGCACCAACCGTAACGCTGTTAATCGAACCACTGCCATCCACTGCAAAGAGACTGAAAACCAACTCGTTCGTTGCAGATGAGGAATTGAACGCGACGGGTGGATTTGAACCGTTCGTCGAAGTGAATGTGCCCAGTGGCGTGGTTTGATCGACTCCCGTGTAAGTCACCGCTTCAACGGCGATGCTTCCCGCACCTGACAAAGTGACCGAGACAGTCTGTCCGCCGCTGCCAGGAATCTCGCTGTCCAGCATGCGGTAGATGTAGACGCGAACGTTGGCCTCGTTGCCCCCTGTCGCTCCGGCTGAACGCTGCGTTCCGACGAGTGTGAGAGCCGTTCCACCGAGCGTTGCCACCGTTACAGTGGGCGGATTGCCGCTCCCACCCACATTGCCGACCGCGATGCCGACGAGAGTCAGACGGTTCGTTCCTGACCCCGGTGTGTGCGAAAAAGTTACAACGTTTGCTACAGAATTGTTACTCGTGTCGGTATCGGTCGTACCGCTCTTGGCTGCCTGCGTAATCGTGCTTGTTCCAGAAGCAGAAGAGAGTGTGACGCTGGATGCGGTGGTCCCGTCGGCAGTGTTGACGGGATCGACTCGATCCAAGTCTTGATCGGGTGAGCCACTGCCATCGGCGCTCAGATAGAGCTGTTTGATGACGGACGGCGTTGTGATCGTGACGGTATCGGTATGGGTGTCCGTCGAATAGCGCGGGTCGGTGTAGCTCACCGTCAACGTCTGTCCGGCAAGAGCGTAAATCGTTCCGTCATCGACCAATTGGCCGCCGCTGATTGATGCTGGAAGAGCGGCGGAGAACACGCCAGTGTTCACCCCGGTTTCAGTCAGCGTCACGGTTTCTCGATCACCCGTAGTTGGGTTTGTGACAAGGACTGTCAGTGTTTCGGTGACCGACGAGTTCATATTCGGGTCAGGATCAGTGACCGTCAGATACGCCGTCCCGTTCGGTTGGTATGACGGGGCTTCTGTTGCGCTCCCTAACGATGTTGCAAAGACGACAGCACCGGGAGTTGCATTGAGCGGCGTTGTGACGCTGACGATAAGCGAACTTTCGTCGGTATCAACTTGCGCCGAATTGACGATCCCCAACGCTGAGCCGTCATACGGATCGTTGATTTGTACTGCGAAGCTCACGACTGACGATTGGCCGACTGCGATGTTTCCGATTGATAGTCCTTCGTCAGTTCCGTTGTTGAGATCATCGAGCGGAAAAGATGTTGTTGTTCCTGACTGATCGAGAACAGGGTTTCCATTAAAGGTTGTGCTGCCAGCCACGTAAGTCGTTCCGACCGGCACGATGTCGCTGACGATCACGTTTCCCAACGGAACAACACCGTCGTTGGTGGTCGTGATCGAATACTGCAATTCATCGCCGGGTGTGATCGTCCCGCTGAAATCGAGATCATTGAGCAGGATCGACGTTTTGCGGATAGATGATGCCGGGAGCGGCAAGACCGCCGTTCCCATATCGAGATATGGATTGCCGGGGAGAGCGACCGACGGATCTTGTCCCCACGCGGCGGTGATCAGGGTTCCGTCGATCGTGTAGACCTTGGTTCCCGTTTGGTTATTGTCCGAACTGTCGTAAATCCGCTGCGACTGTAATGCGCTAACATCATAGTGTTGGTCGTACTTCTTGCCGTTCGGATCGGTCAGAGCGCCGGTTGTTGAGTTGCCGTCGAAATCCACATAGATCCGAGTTGCATTCACTGCTGTGACCCACAGCGGGCTGCCATTGGCCGACAAGTTGCTGCTGCCCGGTGCCCAACCGGCGACTGCGGCCGTGGTCAGGTTGTCTTCGGCAATCAGTCGGAAACCCCAATCGTGCGCCGCATGATTGGCCGCGTCGGAGTCCATCGTTCCCACCGCATAGAACGGCGCACCGCCAGTGGAATAGAAGTGAGCGCCGGAATTCATCGGCATATCGAATCGCGACGTGCTGTTGGCGGCGATCGAAATCGAACCGCTGCTCGCGAGCGTCATGTAGTTGACGGTGATGGCTGCCGCACCGGGGTTGTAGAGAAACACGGCCAGCGGCGCGGTTGCCAATGTGGTCGAAACGGGGCTGTAATAACTTCCGGACCACTGGTCAGTCGGAGCGAGTGTGAACGACCGAGACTCGTAGGTGCCGCCGATGTCACCAGTCATCAATTGCGCCTGAACCGGTTTACTGGACATCAACGTGGCACCTTGCATGATGCCGCCGTTGACTTGATACGTCTCTCCCATGTTCAACGTCTGCGTGAGATCGACACTCCCGTCTCCGTTCTTATCAATCTGAATGACGGTCCCATTCTGAGAGGCTTGGACCAGCAACGAGGCGTACTCGAACATTAAGTTCATGTTCGGTGTGTTCTGACCAACGGGAACCTTGAAGTTCGTCCCGAATTTGCTGGTGTCGTAAACATCGACCGCAGTTCCCAAGACGGAACCGGGTGACGTGGCCCAAGCGGCGCGTGTGACAGCGACCGCCTTTGTCGAACCAAATCGATCTCCCCCATCGAACAACACCGTCGCCGGATTTCGCGGCAAGCTGACGAGATTCTGCAACGCGATCGTTCCACCAGGTGTGATGATGTCGCTTGCGTAACCCGGGGCGGCACCGTTCGCCAAATTGCCGTCACCCCAGATTTGTGTGGTGGTCTGCGTTGGGTTACTGAGGTCGGCTTCAAAACCATCTTCCCATTGATCGTAGACAATCACCGTGTTGCTACTGCTAGTCGCAATCGAAATGACGGAGTTAATCTGAGCACTCGTTGTCGCTCCAAGCGCAGTGTAGGCCGTCCGAATGTTCGTATCTGGTAGCGGTACGAAGTAGGACTGCACGAAGCTCAGCGGTGCGAGCGTCCCCATCCATTCGGGAGCGGAGAGGCTTTGAGTCTCGATCGTGCCCGATGCCAATTCCAGATCCCAGTTCCCACCTAACTGACTGTTGCCTGTCGGATCGTTGCTCGCGGCGACATCCGCTCCCGTCAACGCGGCAAGGCTACTCATCAATTCTTGGCCGATAACACTGCTCGCCAAGTTGCAGCCGTAAACCAGTAAGTCCGCGTTTGAAGTGAGCGACAATTCCCACTTCGCAAAGTCACCCGCATGACTGACCAGACTCTCCGCATTCAACCACGTTGATCCCAGCTTGATGGCGGACTCCGAACCGTGCGTTACCAAGTGGACCGCGTCGATGCCGTTGTGTGCCGCCAGCACTTCGGTGATTTGCGTGATTCCATCTTTGGTCGCGTCGAACATGACCACTTCCAAAGATCGGCTGCTATCTGCGCTCTTGAGTAACCCCGCAACCAGTTCGTCGGCATTCGTGAGCGTTGGGTCAACGAAGATCAACTCATGCCGCAGATCAATCGTCGCCGCGCGCAACTCAGAACGCTGCTCATCAACAGTAGTCAGCAAATCGGCGGCAACCGCGTCGTTATTCAGCAGCGATCCGACGGACGCTGAATCATCAGCGTTCGGATTCAGTACCGGCACCGCGTTCGTTTGAGTGAGTTGGGGGCTATTTGAATTGCTTGGGGCATTCGCTGAGTTCGCCGCATCGCTCGCAGTCATCGCGGGGCGAGCGTCAACAGGTTCGATCAGACGCGAATCGAGCACGTCGGCGACGGACGCAGATTGCATCAACTGATCGTTCGCCGCTTGGACATCAACGTCAGTCGGCGCTTGCGGACCCGCGTCGAACAACAATCGCTCTTCGAGTCGTTCCAACAACAATCGTCGTTTTGAGATCTGCGGCCTTCCGGGAGTCGGATGTGGTCCCGCGCTGTCGTTCTCGGTGGGTGCCGAGCCGCAGTAACGAGACAGCAAACCTCTGCGCTTCCACAACTCCAAAACGGTTTGACGCATGACGCACATTCCCAAAGCCAACGATGACACAACCGGTCGGCATTGACCGATCACGCTCACCCGATTTCCCCGACGACCCAACGCGCAGAATCTGCGCGTTGGGCTGTCTCGGTAGGCTTTCGGAGCCGTGAATTGAGCGGCATGACTCTAAGTCTGTGAAAAACCTTGCCGGTCAGCGAACGCCATCCGGCTGGGAGGAGTCTGCACGTTGTAACGATGATGAGAGAGCCGTTGGTAAGCCGGCGCTCCGCAATTTCTGTGGGACACGCGGCTCGCGTGCAACAGATTCAGCAGCAGAACCCGCACGCGAGCCCCACAGTGATCAACACGAAGGGCAGAGGGCCTCAATTCGGTCGTACGCGCAACGCGCGGTCGAACCAGTCGCGGATGGAAACACGAAAGCCGGGGAGTACATCTTCGCCATCGAGTTCTTCGTCTTCGCTTTTTGTGATGAAAGTTTCTGGCGAGCGATAAACCTGCACGGTTCGCGTCGGCGGATCGACGTACCAGACCAGCTTGACCCCAGCTTCAAAGTAGTCACGCAACTTGCGGGCCATCTCGGCCTTTGTGTTGTTCTTACTGATGACTTCAACGGCGAGCGACGGAATCCAGTCGGGCACCGTAGTTTGGCAATCCGCGTCTTCTGGAATGTTCTCGTAGCTGATGAAAGCGACATCGGGAAAGCGAACTTGATCCGGAAGAAGGTGATGCGGCCCGTCAGCTCCCGTGACAACACCGAAATCGTGATCCTCTAAAAATGCTTGCAGCAAGTAACTCAGCCTGACTGCCAATCGCGATTCAACGTGTCCCATCGTCTTCTCCACCAGCACACCATCTATGAGTTCGCACAGACACTTCGGCTCGCGGTCGCACAGACGTTCGACGTCAGCAACGGTCGCGGTGCCGGGAGGCGGAAACATGCGGATGCGATTGAGCGGGACGTTGCCGAGTTGTTCCCACATCTCGGCGAATGTTTCAGGAGGCGATATAGCGGCAACCATTTTGGTCTTTCCTCGTCAATGAACTGGTGACGGTAGGGAGTCTAGCAAGCCATCACAGCAGAAGGGATTCAAAAACTAGCACGACGCGCAAGCGAGTGGTCAGCTTCCGCGTTACAAAAACTACTTTTCATTCACTCACGAAGACCTGCTTGCCAGCGACAAATGTTTGTCGGACGTTGATGTCGG
>CAIJTL010000277.1 GCA_903823545.1 uncultured Planctomycetaceae bacterium | reverse complement strand
GTTCCATGTCAGTCGAAACGGTTGCTGTAGTCCCCGAGGTTTATGCCAACAGTGTGCGTGCGGAAGAAATATGTCCGGAGCCACTCGACGTGCATTCTTCGTATGACGGTTCAAACGTGGTGTTTCGGCTGTTGCGGCTTGAAACCTGGGGGCCGGCGCTGATGAATCTTGGTTTCTTCAACTTTTTCGGCCCACTCGCGTTTTTGAATGTCGGGGTCAATCTTGAATTGGCACAACGAAGGTTAGTTCTGCGCTCGTTAGCGCTGCTTGAAGTGGGACGTCGTCACAAGATCCTTGATGTTGCTTGTGGACGTGGAAAAAGTTCTTTCATTGCACAAAGCCTGTTTCCGGAAGCGACCGTCATTGGTTTGGATCTGCACAAAGAAAACGTTGCAGTGGCGCGGACGTTGTTCGCCGAGGTTGACAACTTGAGCTACGTGTCCGGTAACGCGATGGATCTGGACTTTTCAGACGAATCATTTGATCGAGTGATGTGCTTGGAGGCGGCCTTTCATTTTCCCAATCGAGCCCAGTTTCTGCGCGAATGCCATCGCGTATTGCGTCCAGGAGGTCGGTTGATCGTGGTCGATTTTGCATGGAAAACCGACTCAGATCGCAGACATCGCAACGATCCAGAGACTCGGATCGTTCGCCATATTTGGCTATGGAACGTTTTCTACTCTATCAATGAATATGAAGCGGTCGCTGACGAATCGGGATTTCATCTTTTGTCAAAGAGTGACTGGAGCCATCGAGTCACTCGCCCGATCCAGTGGCTATTTCGATGTCTTTCAACACTCGGAAATACCCGCTGGGGCAGACGGCTTTTGCGGTGGAAAAACCCGCTTTATCAGTCATTTTCAATTCCCGATTGGAAAGAAATTGCGTCTGCTGTCTCCGCTCACGACCACGTTCACCGTCACTCGAAGTACATGGCGTTCGTCTTTGCGAAACGGTGAATCGCTTTCGACTCACGAGGCTGCAAGAGTGGTAATTCCAATAAGTGCCTTACTTCTCACGCATCGAACGGTATGATCCCCCCCCGCGAGCAGCGATGAATGCTGACGCGAATCGGTTCGTATCGAAGCAATCAAAACAGTTTCGGAAGATTCATCGAAAGGCGCCCGGCAGCTCGGGTGCTAGTTGACGAGTAGGCCGACGTGGTTGATGCCCTCTGGGTGTTCGACCACGTCGGCTTTTTTTTTGACTTTCAGGCACGTCCGCCATTCTCAACAGAAGGAGCACAAAGATGCTTGAGGTCGTCACAGAAGTTGTTCCCCAAACGCAGGAAACGGTGGCTGCGAAGCAATTGGCGGATTTAGCGAGCGAGTTTGAAACGCAGCGCACTGGTCGCACACCAGAGGCCGTGACTGTGACACTCGCGGACGATTCGCTGGTGATCACTCTTCATGGAGTGATGTCGCTTGCAGAAAAGGACCTCGCTAAGACTCTTGCCGGTGCTGATCAACTGCGAGAGCAACACAGACAGCTTTTCCTGTCATCCAGTAGTTCGTTGATG
>CAIJTL010000276.1 GCA_903823545.1 uncultured Planctomycetaceae bacterium | reverse complement strand
TCTTCTTGACGTTCGATCGCTTCACCGAGTTGTGGCTGCTCCTTGTTGAGCAGCGACAGGATCAGGCTCATCTGATCGTCGATGCGAGTCTCCTGCGATTTGCCGAGCGCTCGGAACAACAAGTCCGCTCGTTCGGGGTCTTGGTTGCGGAGGATTTCCGCCATTTGCTGGAGCGTCAGATTGAATCGCTTGTAACGAGCGCGGATTGCATCTTGATCATTTGCGAGATTCGGCTTCGCCTGCGCAGGAGCGGCATCTTCGGAGTACGCAGCCATCGGCAACGCCAGAGCCAAAAGAATGGCCATCTGAAATTTAAAATTTGCGATCACAAATCCTGGCGTCGTGATTTGTGATTTCAGCCAAACCGTGCCCTTATTCATCCTGTAGCCCTTTCAGCTCTTGGATGCGGCGTTTCTTTCGTTCGGACTTGGTCCGTTCTTCGAGTTGTTGCTGTTGATCGATGATCGACTTCAATAACTCGACTGCTTCCTGAAATGTTTCGAGCCGCTGCATTTCCTTCAGGATCGTATCCATCTGGTCGAGCATTGTGCCGACACCGGCGATTGTCTCGTCCAGTCCCGGCAACGGATCGCGACCGTCATCCAACAAAACCTTTAACGCACCGAGCGCTTCGTCGATGTCAGGATACTCCGCCGAGTTGATTGCGTGGAGAGGTCTTACGATCTTCTCATCGATTCGTTCCAACATTTGCGGCGTGTGAACCGCGTTGTTGATCAGCTCTTCGCGGATGTCGCGGAACGATTCTTCGACTGAAATTGTCTCGGTCGCATTCTTGCGAATCCCGTGCAGAGACCGAATCACGCTGGCAATGACTCCAGTCATCAATTCCGCAGCCTTCGCCTTTTCTTCGGTTCCCTTCTTGCTCGCTTCGTCCGCCTTCGAGCGATGCAAAATCAGGTCTGTCCGCACTTGTTTGACTTCCGTAATGATCTGCTCGAATCGCCGCCGCAAGTTGAGTTCACGCTGATAGAGCACCGACAGCAGTTCTTCGTTGCTGACGACCTTGAACGTGAATTTCTGCCCGCGAGAGATATGCGGCCCGGTGAGTACATCTGCGTCTTCGGCAACGATCGCAAGCGTCAGCTTTTGGCCAATGTTGAGATCCATTTTGAGGACCTCAAATCGCTCCGTCAGATCATTATCGCTCGATTGCAGTCGGAACTCGCGTGGCTCCGACTGTGGGGATTTGGAGAGTGCACGTGGCTCCCACGGCTCTTTGTCATCCAACTGAAACTCAAATCGCACATCGCGAATGCCGTAATCGTCGGTCACTAATGCCGAAATCGGAATTTCCGCCTTCCGAGTGATCGAAGTGCCGATCCCTTTGAGTTCTGCTTGAACGCTCGGTGTCGTATCGGCCACTCCGTGAATCGTAATGCGTGCCGGTTCGACTCCCACGATGTCATCTGTGTCTTCCAAGAAGATCCGCAACGCAACATCGGGAGGCATCGCGAACGGCTTGCCATGCGACGTGCTCAATCCCTCAAACCGTTCACGTGACGCTGACGTTGCGAGTTCTGTCAGCACAAACGGAACCGTGATTTCGCGTCGTTCCGCATCGAAGAATCTTGCCACTTGTTCGGTCGAGACTTTCTCAACCGTGTCCGCCTGGCCGTCAGCGGATCGAGTCACCAACGCGGCCTCGGTCGGCGTCAATGACAATTCGTGCGATCCAAACTGCAGGCGTGCTCGAATGAGCGGCTTATTCGATTTCGCTCGCAATAGAAAATCAGTCTCGACCGGCAACGACATCTGCGTTCCCTGCGCGCTGATCGATTCTCGAACCGGCTTGCCCGTTTCGTCGTCGAGTTTTTGTCGTCGAGTGTGCTCCGGAAACAAACATTCGGCGACAAGTGAATCGACGCGAGGAGATTCGACCACTCGCACGCGATAGGGTTCTCGGTTCGTGTAGTCTCCCGCCGTCACCCAGAAGTCGGCGTCTTCCAACAAATCATCAATGGCATGTTTGAATCGACGCTCGCCAGCGGAGAAGCAAGTTGCTCGCCCGTATCCTCGGCCATTCGACAATCGGTAAATCAATTCGACTCGCTCCGGGATCTTCTTGCCTTCCGGAACATCAAACAACAACGTCAGATCGCTTCCTCTCGGATGCTTGTATTCTCCATCAGGACTGAATTGCTTGATGCGGTCTCCCGGCTCTGCGAGGACTGTCGCCACAAGGCCGAATTCGCGAGTCCAATACTCATCCTTCAGTTCGATGTATCCCGCTCGCCATCGACCAAATGCTTCGGGGCTCAAGGCCGCGAATGCGATCAGCGACACGAACAACAGACTCGCCGCCGAGATCGCTCGACGTAATGGCTTCCGATCGAAAACAGAACCGAGATCGAGATTCTTCAACGCGGCAGTCGCTTCGAGAACCGTCTGTTCCAGCATGGCTGACGTTAACGCCGTCCGCGATGCCGGCTGCTCGCAGAGTTCCACCGCCGTGACCAATCGATCTCCCAATTCGGGAAATCGTTTCTCTAACAAGAGTGCGAGTGACTTTGCTCGAAAACTGCGGAAGACTCGAAACACGACAAGCAACAACACAACCGCCGCCAAGCCACCGAGCACCAGCAAGTCCATACCGACTCGCAACCACCGTGGCGGCTCTAAATGCCTCAGCGAGAACACGGCATAGTCGAATCCAAGACTCACCCAGAAGAACAATCCGACAACAACGACGGCGAGGGCCAGTCCTTCCCACAACACATATTTCCGAATGCGGACTTTCAGCCCATCCAAACACGCTGCGACTTCGGGGGGAAGTGAGATGTGATCAAACATTAGTTTCATCCAATTGGCTGAATGCGTGACGCGACCCAGGCAACAAAATCTTCGCGTTCCAAATGCCCTGCGGCGAGATTGAGGATGACTTGCTCTTGTTCGTCAACCGTCGCGACCAACTCCCACCCATTGAGAACCAAAAACGTTTCCATCGCTGCGTGGCCAATTCGTTTGTTTCCGTCCACGAACGGATGATTGCGAACCAACGAAAAGCCAACCGCTGCGGCTTTTTCAGCCAGACCGACATAAAGGTCTTGTCCGCCGAAAGACATGTGCGGTTGAGCCACCGCCGATTCGACAGATCCCAGGTCGCGAACACCCGACAATCCACCCGAAGCGGCCAATAACCTGCGATGTAATTCCAGAACCTCTTCGACGGTGAGGCAACGCATCATGCAAGTCGCCGATAAAGCTCAGCATTCTTTTGCAAGACGTGATCGGCCGCCTTATCAAACAAGGCGTCCGCCTCACTCAATAAATGGTCCACTCGCTGCCGCAGAAACTCTTCCG
>CAIJTL010000275.1 GCA_903823545.1 uncultured Planctomycetaceae bacterium | reverse complement strand
GTTGATGAGTACCAAGACACGAACCTTGCGCAGTACGAGCTGATTCGCGGACTCGCACATGACGTTCCAAACCTCTGTGCGACGGGCGATCCAGACCAGTCGATCTACGGCTGGCGAGGGGCTCGCATCGACAACATTTTGCGGTTCGAGTCGGACTATCCAGATGCCGAAGTAGTGCGATTGGAAGACAACTTCCGCAGTACGAAAGCGATCTTGCGAGCCGCCGACTCGCTGATCGAGCACAACATTCATCGCAAAGCGAAACGGCTCCGGACGCAAAACGAAGTCGGCGACGACATCAAGCTGCATCGTTTTTGGAACGGCCAGCAAGAGGCAAACAAGCTCGCCGAGCAGATCAAAGCGGACGTTGAGGCGGGTGTGTGGAATTGGTCCGACGTTGCCATCTTTTATCGAGTGAACTGGCTGTCTCGCGAAATGGAAATGGCCTTCAGTCGTCATCAGATTCCGTATCAAGTGGCGGCAGGATTGGCGTTTTATGATCGCGCTGAAGTCAAAGACATGCTCGCGTATTTGCGAGCGGTCGAGAACCCGGCTGATCGTGCCGCAATGTTGCGACTTATCAATAACCCACCACGTGGCATTGGTAAGAGTTCGCTTGAGAAGCTCACGCGGTTCGCTGACAAACATGAGCTGACTTTGCCCGAAGCCGCCGCACACGCGAGAGAAATTCCTGATCTTTCTGCGGCCCCAACAAAGGCATTGCTCGCGTTTGCTGAGTTGATGCGAAGCCTTCGAGACAAGGCCGCAGGCCCCGTCGCTGCATTGCTTCGAGCAATTCTTGCAGAAACTGGTTACGGCGATGAGTGGCGATCAAGCGAAGACGAACAAGAGCAACAACGACTCGGCAACGTCACGGAACTGATTCTCGCCGCACAGCAATATGATGAGACCGAGGGACACGATGGATCACTGCAATCGTTCCTCGAAACAACCGCGTTGGTGAGCGACAGCGATGCAATCGATCGCGATGCCGGAGCGGTCACACTGATGACGTTGCATGCCGCCAAGGGGCTTGAATTCCCTGTCGTGTTCATCCTTGGGTTTGAGCAGAACTTGATCCCGCACGAACGCGCATTGAACGATCAAGACGATTATCGCCGTGCATTGTCGGCGCTCGAAGAAGAGCGTCGGCTGTTGTTTGTCGGCATCACTCGAGCGATGAAACAACTGCATTTGACGCAGTGCGTCGAGCGATACAGCTTCGGTCGCCCGCTTCACACTTTGCCCAGCCAATTTCAAACCGAGATCGAGTTTGAAACGGTCGATCACACGACTGAGTCGCCGTTTGAACTTAAATTCGGCAAGCCGAAGAGGCCCGCGGTTGACGAAGAGAGCCAAGAAATCCCCGATGACTTTCTCGACTTCGATTTCGGTGCCGGTAGCAAGAGTCCCCTGGCCCGTCCGGACGGATCTGAATTCCCATCTGACGATGCCGACGCATTTGAAGATTCATCAACTGAGCCCGCGGTCGCCGAACCAGCTCCGCGAACCTCCTCGCGAGCGACGATCTCTGATCTCAAATCGAAGCTCACGACGGGAGCCGCACTGCTTCAATCGCAAAGTGCCGCAAGCGGTGCGGCGCCACTGTTCGCGGTTGGCAACTCCGTTCGACATCCGCGATATGGTATCGGCCGAGTGATCGAGGTTGGCCAAATCATGCGTCGGCAGTCTGTCACCGTCGAGTTTCCACAAGACGCCCGTCGCGAAACATTCGTCGCCGACAAATGCCCGCTGACTCTGGTTGGGCTGCGGTGAAAAGATCAGTCACCGTTGGTCGCGATGCCGGTTAGTTTTTCGCTCTTGCAATTTGCCGTCGCAATGTCACACTGTCATGGTTAACTATGACACGGAGACAATCATGTTCCTGCATGTCGACCCGGACTGCGGCTTGGCGATCTACGACCAGATCGTCCGGCAGATCAAATTCGCCGTGGCGACTGGCGCTTTGCCGCCGGGAGAAATGGCCCCGTCGGTTCGCGAGCTCGCTCGCGAACTTGCAGTGAATCTCAACACCGTTTCAAAAGCCTATCAGCAGCTTCAGGTCGAAGGAGTGCTCGAAAGCGTGCGTGGCATGGGCTTGGCCGTCGCAGCGGGAGCGCTCAAGCAGTGTCGCGCAGAACGAGTCACTCTGGTTCAAGAACGGTTGCGTGAAGTGCTCTGGGAAGCTCGTCAAAGCGGGCTGGACGCCGACGAAATTCAAAAACTGATAGAGGCGGAGATGCCTGCGATCGACAAGAAGTTGGCAGCGAAGTTGAGAGAGAAGTGAAACCTGGAGTGCGGTGGCTCGACACCGTCCTCAGATCAACTGAAATGGCGACGTTCAAAACTCAAAAGACGCAGTTACGAGAATTGGTTAACGAACGAAGTTTTGTGGTGTTTCAGCGTCGTGATTCCAAATGATGGGAGGGCGGTGCCGAGCCACCGCACTCCAAGGAAAGGCAACCATGACCACAACCGACAATGCTCCAATCATCCGACTAGACAACGTCACCAAACGCTTTGGCCGAGAATTGGCGCTCGATGGCGTTTCGTTTGAAGTCCCTCGTGGTGTTGTCTTCGCGCTGCTCGGCGAGAACGGGGCAGGGAAGACGACAACCATTCGAGCGTTGCTCGGACTTGGACATCCCGATGCCGGGAAGTTGGAGGTCCTCGGCCTCGATTGCCGCACGCAGGGCTTGGAAATCCGGCAGCGAGCGGGATGCGTGTTCGAGAAGCCGACGCTTTACGAATGGATGACGGTCGATGAAATCGGCTGGTATACGTCGGGCTTTTATGGCGAGGGCTTTCTACCGAGATATCGCCAGATGGCCGCTCAGTTTGAATTGCCCGCGACTCGGAAGATCAAAGAGCTATCAAAAGGGATGAAAGCGAAAGTTGCGCTCGCTCTCGCGTTGGGCCACGATCCGGAGTTGCTGATTCTTGACGAGCCGACATCGGGACTCGATCCGATGGTCCGTCGCGAGTTCCTCGAACGGATGGTCGATCGCACAGCGACCGGCAAGACCGTGTTCTTGTCGAGCCACCAGATTCACGAAGTCGAACGAGTGGCCGACATGGTCGCGATCCTGCGACACGGCAAGTTGCTGCTGTGCGAACGGCTCGATCGACTGAAAGAGGAAATCACCGAACTGACGGTGACGCTTGCAGAAGGATTCGCCCAGCCGCCGGAAGTGGCTGGCGAAGTTCTGCGTCAATCACGCCGTTCGCGGCAGTGGCAAATTCTCACTCGCGGTGCTCAACCGTCCGAAATCGAAAGCCTGCGTCTGCACGAATCAGTCGCCGAGGTCGCCGTCCGCAAACCGAACCTCGAAGAAATCTTCACCGCGTACATGCAATAAACCCTGGAGTGCGGTGGCCCGACACCGCCCTCCGATCAACTGAAATAGCGACTCACAGTGTTCCGAAGCCGTGTTCACGAGGGTTGGCTCACGAACGAAGTTCTGTGGCGTTTCAACATCGTCATTCCAACTGATTGGAGGGCTGCGTCAAGCCGCCGCACTCCAAGGTGAGGCATCATGTTCTCAGATACACAATTCTGGCGTTTGGTCTGGAAGGAATACCGCGTTCAACGACCGCTGTGGTTGGTGATGGCGATTGCCCCGCTGTTGATTCAGGGAGCGATACTGCTCATCGCGAAGTTGATGAGTTCTCGAACATATGAGAAATTGGATGATGCTCAAGTCAACTTGTTGATGTCGGTTAGTTATCTCGCGTCGTCGGTGTATTTGCTTGGTTGCTGTGCCACGATTTTCTCTGTCGAACATGAAACAGGCACCTTCGATTTCCAAAAAATGATGCCCGCGACTCAGCGACAGATTTTCTGGTCGAAAGTCGG
>CAIJTL010000274.1 GCA_903823545.1 uncultured Planctomycetaceae bacterium | reverse complement strand
GTGTTGTGAACCTCAATGGTCACACCATTGCGAGCTGTGAGCACGTCACCGAGTTTGTAGGCTTTCCCGCCTAGCATGTTCTCGACAAGCCCCGCGTAACCAACAACGTTCACCGGCAGTTTCAATCGCGCGATTGCCGTCATCGCTCCCAGTACCGTCGCCGCTCCGGCCATGTCGCATTTCATCGTCAACATTCCATCCGTCGGCTTGATTGATAAGCCACCACTATCGAATGTGACACCCTTGCCGATCAGTGCCAGCGTCGGAGTGGTCGGACCACCGTGACGATGTTCTAACACCACCATGCGTGCTGGTCGATCGCTCCCTTTCGCGACGGCCAACAGAGAGCCGAAACGCTCGGCCTCCAATTGCTTTTCATCGAAGATCTGGCATGTCAAACCACACGCCGCGGCCTCTTGTTGAGCACGTGCTGCGAACGTTTCTGGATAGATCTCTTGCGGCGGGCGGTTGATCAGTTCACGAGCCAAGTTAATCGCTTCGCCAACGATGCGACCTCGTTCGGCAGCCTGATTAGAAACAGCGATATCAGTTCCGGATGGCAATACTATCTGCGCAGCAATAAACGGATGCCTTGATCGCTCCGTCTTGCAAACATCCTGGCCTTGTGAGCCGACGATGAGCGAAGTTGCGATAGTCTCTGTCGCTCGATCCGTAGTTAGTGGACCGAGCTGTTCGGGAAGGCAAAAGGCGACCCGCAGGTCTTTCTTCGAGGAGATTTGACGCACTGCGGTCATTGCCGCTTTTTCCCACCTCGCAACCGACAGTTCGTTCGGCGTTCCCATGCCAACGAGCAATAGTCGGCGAGCCTTAAGCGAAGGAGTGTCCGGGATGATGAGGATTTCAGCGAGTTTTCCAGTGAGATCCCCGGCCTCTCGCAAACGGCTCAATTGCTCCGCCAACGCACCGTCGAGGGCTCGAAGTTCGCTTCCCCAATCGCTGCCCTCTGGGATTCCGACAATGAGCCAATCAGCATCCACATCACGAGCGTGGACGGTCGTAAGTTTAAGATCCATGAGAGTCCTTCTCTACGTCTTCCAAAATCTTGTAACCGACTTCAAGTCGTGGCCACGACGGCAAGTTTGCCGTTTTGACCCGCCAAACGACACGTCAACCCGCGTGAGCGAAGTTTTGAAGTATTGCGAGTCATAAACGCAATGAGCCAAAACACAAGTCATTGTGAGAATCGACAGACGGAATCCGGCTGCCTACAGCGTTGGTAGCGAATTCCAAACTGCAACGGTCGGAATCCGAAATTGACAATCGTAAAAATGCCGCGGTCTCTGTCGGCAGACTCGTTTCCCGACGCCCGCTATTATCCCACCCCGCGCGAAGTCGCCGTCATTTGTGTCTGTGTTTTGAAAGTGGAGAATTGGGAATGAAGGTTTTGGTCATCGGCCAGGGCGGCCGTGAGCATGCATTGTGTTGGAAATTGAAGAACTCGCCGTCGGTTGAACGAGTTTATTGTGCTCCCGGAAACGCCGGCACCGCGTCGGATGCGACGAACGTTGATATCGGAGCAACCGACATTGAGCGGTTGGTGAAGTTCGCAAAATCGGAACGGATCGATCTCACTGTGGTCGGTCCCGAGGCGTCGCTTGTCGCCGGTGTGGTTGATGCCTTTGTTGCCGCTAATCTGCGAGTCTTTGGTCCGACGAAAAAAGCTGCCGAGTTGGAGGCGAGCAAGATCTTTTCCAAAGAACTCATGCGTAAAGCCAACGTGCCGACCGCTGAGTACCGATCGTTCACGCGGCATCAAGATGCGATGATGTATCTCGAAGAACGCGAGGAAACGCCGTTGGTGGTGAAGGCCGACGGACTCGCGGCAGGGAAGGGGGTCTTCGTTTGTGAAGACCGCCCGCAAGCGGTCGAGGCCATCAAGCAAATCATGCTCGAACAAGCGTTTGGCGCATCGGGTTCAAAAATTGTGATTGAAGAGTGTTTGGTCGGTCACGAAGCGAGCATATTGGCGATCGTCGATGGCAATACGATTCTTCCGCTGGAAGCCTCGCAAGATCACAAGCGAGCATTCGACAACGACAATGGCCCAAACACCGGCGGTATGGGGGCCTATTGCCCTACGCCGATTATCACCAGCGAATTGATGGATGAAATTGTCGAAAAGGTGCTCGTGCCAACGGTGCACTTCATGAGCATTGAAGAACGGCCATTCAAGGGCTGCCTCTATGCTGGAATAATGGTAACAAATCAAGGTCCAAAGGTTTTGGAGTTCAATGTCCGCTTCGGCGATCCAGAAACTCAACCTGTGTTGATGCGACTGAAGTCAGACTTCGGTTTGATGCTCAAGGCGGCGGCTGATGGAACACTGGCTGACTTCGGACCAGCGGAATGGGATCCGCGTCCGGCTGTTTGTGTCGTGATGGCCGCTGAAGGCTATCCCGGTACCGTTAAGAAGGGGGCCGTGATTCGAGGGCTCGATCAAGCAGCGATGATCGATGACGCCAAGGTCTTCCACGCAGGGACCTCGCTTCAGAACGGCAAAGTGGTCGCTGATGGCGGACGAGTTCTCGGTGTCACCGCTTTGGGCGCGGATTTCAGCGAAGCAAAGTTGCGTGCCTACCAAACCGTTAAGTGCATCCGCTGGCAGGGGGCCTGGTGCCGCAAAGACATTTCCGATCGCGCGCGAAGTTATGCGGTTGCCAGTCCCGAGTGAGGTGCCGTACGCCGGATTGTCGGTGTGAATAGGACTCATGAGAACGATGAGTTTTGTGGGCTACGGGTCGAAGAAATCTCATGAGTTGCCTGTGTTTCATGATTTTCATTCGCCTCTGGAGACGTTATCCACTGCCGACGCTTCCATCGCGAATCGCTGCAAACAAACAGGCCGCGACTAGATCCGCCGTTGTTCCCGGATTACGGCGGTTTCCGTCTGAGCGTAGCCACTGATCGAATTCGGT
>CAIJTL010000273.1 GCA_903823545.1 uncultured Planctomycetaceae bacterium | reverse complement strand
CCGAAAAGGTTTGTTAGCGAGCTTGATCCCGGTGGCGATGGAGCTGCATCGACAGGCCGACGTCCGTCCGCCGTTTGAGCAGTGGCTCGACACGTTTCCGGAACTGGCAACCGAACATGCTTGGTTCGCGTCCGTCCCGAAGCCGTGGCGGGATGAAGTCGAAGACTTGCTGAACCCTTCGACGATCCATTCGTTGCCGATCCCGAACCAAGACAAAAGCGACTTGTCAGTCACAGCCGCTCTCACGTCGCCGAAGACTCAGCCGCTTGAGACACAGGCCAAACCGACTCGCACGAACCGCAGTCGGATGTGGATCGGCATGAGCGTTCTCGGAGTGCTCCTGCTGCTGGGCGTCATCATCATCAAGATCAAGAAGCCGGACGGGACCGTCACGGAAGTGAAAGTGCCCGAGGGGACTGAGGTCGATCTCAGCGGCCTCCCGAAGGGGAGCAAGGTTGAGATCCTGCCGGACGCCGGCGCGAAGATGCCGCAGGTCACGAAGGGCAACATTCCTGACGCGCCGAAGCCGGATGCTCCGAAGGTTGCGATGGGCTTTGATCCTGCTGCCGAGCGGAAGGGGGCGGAGTGGGTTGTGAAGTTCGGCGACTGCACTCTGTATGACGAGAAGGATCAGTTCCTCGCGCAGCCCAACACTGGAGCGCCAACCTTGCCGCAGGGGCCGTTTTATGTGCGCGAGGTGTTGTTGTCGGGAGTCGATAACGCGGGCTTGAAGGCGCTCGCGGGTTGTCGGCGATTGCAGTCCGTCCGCTTCGGAGCCAACTGCGGCAAAATCTCCGCCGCCGGATTGCAGGCTCTGTCGGAGTGTCGCGCGCTCAAGAAACTGGAGCTCGAAGGAACGTCGGTCGGGGCGGGATCGGGGGACTTGCTCAAGAGCTGGGCGCAGCTTGAATGGTTGAATCTTCATGGGGCACCGATTGATGACGACGTTTTGGCTGGGTTCCCGGATTGTCCCAAGCTCAAGGTGCTGGGGCTTGGTAGCGCAACACCGATCACGGACGCGGGTTTGAAACAGCTCGTCACGCATTGCCCGCACTTGGAGCGGCTGGACCTCTATCAGAGTGGCGACGGCCTGCAACGCACAACACTGGTGCCATTGACTCCGCTGAAGAAGCTGCAGCACT
The DNA here is from genome assembly GCA_903823545.1 of uncultured Planctomycetaceae bacterium. Classification (GTDB taxonomy): domain Bacteria; phylum Planctomycetota; class Planctomycetia; order Planctomycetales; family Planctomycetaceae; genus SXKJ01. The sequence continues at coordinate 3,487 of CAIJTL010000273.1, read as the reverse complement.
TGTCGCTCATGGGAGATCAGGTCACCGACGAAGGGATCAAGGTTCTGGATTCGTTGCCGATGCTCGACAGCATCGTGCTGGCGTCACCAGGAGTCAATCAGGCGACTGCCAGGCTGTTGTCGATCGAATCCAAGTTTCGATCGGTTGTTCTCGAGCGGTACACGCCGACGCTTCAACTCACAGACGCGGACTTCCGCCAACTCAGTAAGTATCGCGGTCTGCGTGAGGTCCAATTGAATGGCGAACTTCGCGTCACGGATGCCGTGTTGCTCGAACTGGCGGAGATGACGGACCTCAAGAAGTTGATTTTGTATGGAGTCCAAGTACCGCACGGCGGCGCTGCTCCGTATTCGGCAGAGGGGATTGCGAAGTTCCGCGAGCGGCGGCCTGATGTGGATCTCAAAGTTGATCAGACGCTCTACCCGCCCTCGTCGAGCATTCCGTTTGCCGTCTTGCAGCAGTTGGATCAGACCGATCCGTTGCCCGCGTGGGAGCTGCCTGCCGGAGCGCCTCAGCCGGTCGTCGTGCCGTGCTCGGTAGAAGACGCGATCGCGCGGCAGAAGGCTTGGGCTGAGTTCCTCAAACGACCGGTCATCGAGGAGTTGGATCTCGCTCGGATGGCACGAGCAGCCCAACGGGAGGGCGAGGCTCCTGCCGAGCCGCGAGGTGGGAAGAAGGGTGATCAACCGAAAGACGGCTCGGCGGGAGCCTCGCCCTCCCAAACGCTCAAGTTCGCGCTCATCCCGCCGGGTGAGATTCGCAAGATGTTCACTCGCGATTTCCAGGGCGAGTACGAGCCGGGGACTCCGGTGCGGCGGCTGCGAGTCAACCAACCGTTTGCGATCAGCACGACCGAAGTCACCTGGGACCAGTTCCGGCAGTTCGTCGAGGCGACTGGCTACCAGACCGAAGCCGAACTCAACGGCATCGGCGGACGCGATCGAGACTTCAAGCTCGATCCTCAAGGCAAGATCACCTGGCGCAATCCCGGCTGGAAGGTCGATCCGCAGGAGCCTGTCACGCAGGTGACCTCCCGCGATGCAGCGGCGTTTTGCGATTGGCTGACGAAAAGCGCTCGTAGTGACCGCATTCATGCGGTCGATGGAAAATCGACGCCGAATGGCCAACAAGCTGATGTCGTCAAGCGACCCGATAAATCGGGTCACTACGAGCTTTACCGCCTGCCGACCGAAGCGGAATGGCATCACGCCTGTCGCGCGGGGAGTTCTCACAAGTACGTCGTCAGCCCCGATGCGAAGGACCTCGCCGAGTACGCTTGGTCCAAAGAGTCGCTCGATCCTGATCCGCAAGCCAATCCGCTGCATCGAGTCGGGACGAAGAAGCCCAATCCGTTCGGCCTGCACGACATGCAGGGCAACGTGTGGGAACACGTCTCAGAGAGTTATCTGCTGGCACAGACTCCGTACTTGCGCGGTCACGATCTGATCGGTGCTCCTGTGGGAGGAGTCAGCGGCGGCTCTTGGGTGGATCCACACACGTTGCTCACACCGACCGAGCCTCTGTCAGGCTGGAGCACCGCCTCATCCAACATCGGCTTCCGAGTCGTCCGGCAACTGGATGACGCGCCGCAGCCCGGTTGGCTGGAGCGTCCGCTGGTGCTGAATCCGGGTCAGTCGCTGAGTCGGCTGGCGTTGGTTCCGCGTCCCGAGCCGATCCCCGGCCTCCGCAGTTGGTCCGTCGAACTCGCGGGGACACACCCCGGAAGAATGGGCTTCACGGCGATCGCCAGCAGTCCGAACGGTGACCTCGTCGCCACGGGCAACGAGTACGGAAAGATCAGCCTGTGGGATCGCGAGGGCAAGTACCGCGGTGCCTTGCTGGGTCACGATGGCTGGGTCCTGTCGCTGCACTTCTCGCCCGATGGCCGCTGGCTGGCGTCGTGCGATGACGTGTTCGGTTTGCGCGGCGTGCTGGGCCATTCGGTACGCATCTGGGATGTCGAGTCGCGGACGCTCCGCACCGTGATTCCCATCACTCCCATGGGTTCGTCGAAGCCGTTTGAGGTCGCGTTCTCACCCGATTCCTCGCAGTTGGCCGTTACAAAGTACACCGGTGGGAATTCTGGCGGACTCTTCCTCGTGGATGTGGCGAGCGGTCGCATTCAGCAATCGAGTCTCGCTGGCTTCGAGCACAACATCGGCATCGCGTGGTCACCCGACGGAACCAAGTTGGCCTCGGTGTCGGATCGGCTTCGCATCTGGGACAACCGGACGCTGAAGCTGCTGCAAGAAGGGGACCTCACGCCCTTTCGACCGCTGGGCCATAAAGTGAGTTGGTCGCCCGACGGCAAATGGCTGGCGACCACTCATGAAGGTGGGAAGCTGGCCATCCGCGACGCGACGACGCTGAAAGTCGAACGGACCATCGGTAACAATGCCGTGGACTTCCAGTGGCTGCCCGACAGCCAGCGAGTCGCGCTCGCGGTATGGGGGTCCGACGGTGAAATCTTCAACGCGCTGACCGGCGAACTGACGACCAAGATCCCAGCCTCAACCGCAACTCTCACGCTGCTCGACAACGGCCGCGAACTTGCCATTCCGGCGTACGCTGGGCTGCACATCTACGACACCACCACCGGCAAGCTGCTCCGCGAAAGCCCGCGAGTGGGAGCGATGTATGGAAACGACGCGCTGCACGCCGTCTCGCCCAAAGGGGACGAGTTGATGTCGTTCGGTCTCTATTGCCGAACAATGCGAGTCACCGACACAGCGACCGGACGTGAGAAGCGGACGATCCCATTAGCCGTCCCCAGCGTCGCGCCATTCTTGTCACCCAATGGTGCCCTGTTCGCCGGCATCAACGAGAATAGATCGACTGGCCTCATCCTGGATGCCACCACCGGAGCCTTTGTCGCCGACCTGCCGCATGGAGACGCAAAGATGTCCTCGTGGACGTGGTCTCCCGACAGCCAGCGACTGGCGACCGGCACGACCGACAAGCAGGTCCGCCTCTGGAACATCGCCGAGACCAAGGTCGAACACGAACTCGCCGGACACACGAAGACGGTCGCACATCTGGCGTGGTCGCCTGATGGCACTCGCCTCGCCTCCGCTGCCGAGGATCAAACCGTCCGCCTGTGGGACGCTCGCACCGGCAAGCTGATCGCCAGCTACGACAAGTTCCCCGAAGCGACTCAATTCGGCGGTATTAGTTACAATGCACCACGACAACTCGCCTGGTCCCGCGACGGCCGCCAACTCTGGATCGCGCTCACGAATCACATCGTGCCGCTTGATCCCGAAACCGGCGCGTTCGGCCCGATGGAGAATGCGTCCAATGGCAACGGCGTAACGTTCCTCAATCCCTCGCCCGACGGCCAACGTCTGCTCGTGCGAGCCGCTGAGGATTGGACCTTCGTCCGAGACCATCAGGCACCGACTCCGCGACTGCTCGGCCAATACTTGGGACTCACCGCCAAGTGGCATCCCGACAGCCGCCGCTTCCTCGGCTGGGACGGGAACTATGG
>CAIJTL010000272.1 GCA_903823545.1 uncultured Planctomycetaceae bacterium | reverse complement strand
TGCGAGCGACGGTTTATCTCTCTCTGCTTGGTCCACAAGGATTGCGTGAAGTCGGTGAATTGTCGTGCCAGAAAGCTCACTACGCAGCAGAGCAATTGGTTGTTAACAGCGGCCTCGAACTCGCGTTCGCTGCCTCATTTTTCAAAGAGTTCGTGGTGAAATGCAGTGGCAACGCCATTGAGGTCGCAATCAGAGCGAGAGCCGCTGGCTTCGATATCGGCCCAGCTCTCGATCGCTTCCCGATGCTCGTCACCGAACACGGAAATGCAGCCAGCCGATGGCTTCTGGTCGCTGTCACCGAATCGCGAACGAAGGCACAAATCGACGGACTCGCAAAATCCATTAGGTAAATTTCACCCGGAACGCGAGCATCAATCTGATCAAACCAACTCTCGAATGGGGAGCACGCCGTCGGTGACATACTGCGGGCGACCGGATAGGTCGCTGATGGTTGTCGCACTCACATCAATGCCCAGCGACTGATACAGCGTGGCAAAGACCTCTAGGAATGTTACTGGGCGTTCCTTGGCGTGTTCTGCATACCGATTGGTTGAGCCGATGACTTGGCCGGTACGGAGTCCGCCTCCCGCGAGGATCGCACACGCGACTTCGGGCCAGTGGTCTCGACCGCCGACAGGATTGATCTTCGGGGTCCGGCCGAACTCGCCCCAAACGAGAACCGTTGTTGTTTCGAGTAGACCTCGACGATCCAGGTCTTCGATCAGGGCCGACAAACCGATATCGAGCATCGGGAAATGTTCTCGAGCGTTTGAGAAGTTTGTTCCGTATGGCATCCCATGCCAGTCCCAGCGGCCATACGCGAGTGTGACAACGCGCACTCCAGCTTCGACCAAGCGGCGTGCCAGTAGGAAATAGTCATTGAGGAGCGGACCCGCATCTCCATAACCGGCGGGCTTGTCACTCCCTCTACCGTATCGGTCACGCAGCTTCGGATCTTCACGCTCAAGATCGATCGCTTCCGCCAACTTGCTGGAGGTCAAGATGCCGAAGGCTTGCTCCGTGAACTTGTCCATGCCGCGCAACATACCGCTCGAATCGACATCACGGCGCAGCAGATCGAAGTTCTTCAGCAACGATTTCCGAGTTCCGAAACGTTCGTTGTCGACGCCGTTGAGGACCATGTCCTTCTTGCCTTCTGCATTTGGCAAAAAGGGCGAGTGGCTTGGCCCAAGGAATCCAGGCTGACCAGGATCGGCCCAGGTCGAAGTGATCATCTTCGGAGCGAGTCCAACAAACGGCGGGACTGCCGGATCGACTGAGCCTTGTAGTCTTGAGACGTTCGACCCCAACGAAGGCCAGCCACCGGCAATCTGATTCGCGAAGCGACGACCAGTCTGACATTGAAACGCGGCGTGGCGTCCGTCCGAGCCAACCAGAGATCGAATGATCGCCAACTTGTCAGTCATCCCCGCCAACTTCGGGAGTAGTTCGCAAATCTGAATGCCTGGAACATTGGTCTCAATTGGCAGGAATTCGCCCCGGATTTCGGTCGGTGCATCCGGCTTCAAGTCGACGAGGTCTTGGTGCGGTGGACCGCCGGAAAGAAAGATGTTGATGACCGACTTGTGGCGAGTTGGTTGTTGGCCGTTCGTCGCTGCGGTTTGTTCGGCTCGCAGCAACTGAGGAAGCGAGAGGGTCGCGCCTCCGAGGGCCAAACTCCCGATCTGCAAGAAACTACGGCGGTCAATTCGATCGCAAAAGCCATTTTGGCGGGGGCCAACGATCTTCAACATCATCGCGTCTCCGTGACGTTCATAAAGAACTGATTGCCTTCGTTTCGGCGGCGGAGAGTCTATCGCATTAGCCAACGAATGAAAGACGACTGATGCGAGCTTCGGGGGGCAGTCTTTGATTTGGCACGACAATCGGCAGCGGCCGGCCCGCAAAGTTCGCTTGGTTTACCGATCGGGGACAACGTGATTCGCCGTCGTAGTCGGTCGGACTGACAGCATCACGACGACCGTGCTGACCGAAGCCGGAGAACCCTCAAGCGAGGAGCAATCGGGGTTCGATCAAGCTGCTGACTGCTCGGTCTCGGCGCGGATCGTGTTCCGCAGGACAACCCAAGGAAGGGGGAGTTTTCCATGTACGAAGAATTTTTTGGGCTACAACGCCGACCATTCTCCGCAACACCTGATGCCGCGTGCTTTGTGCCGCTCGAAGGAGCCCAAGGGGCCTTGGACGCACTGGCCGTAAGCTGCGAGCGAGGGCAGGGGATCAGCGTTTTGACAGGCGAAACCGGCGTCGGAAAGACGCTGGTCGGACTGCGGCTCGCGTTTGAATTGCAGCCGACTTTCGCCTCTGCTTTCTTGAGTCACGCGGCGTTTCCCACGCGTCGAGCGTTGTTGCAGGCGATCCTGTTTGAGTTGAATCGCCCCTACAACCGCATGGCCGAGCAGGAGCTGCGTTTGGAGTTGATGGCCGCGCTCAAGACGCTGGTACCGCAACATCAGGCGCTCGTGGTGATTCTTGACGAGGCACACCGGCTAAGTGTGCCGGTTCTCGATGAAGTCCGCATGTTGACCATGCTGACAAATAATGGGATTCCACTGACGCGAGTGGTCCTGATCGGCAATCGTGATCTCGAAGAACGGCTCGCCGATCCGGAGTTGTCAGCGTTCAATCAGCGAATCTGCTGCCATGTTGATCTCGAACCACTGACTCAAGCAGAGTCGATCGAGTATCTGCGGATGTGCGTCGATATCGCTGGTGCTCATCCCGATGACTTGTTTGCTCCAGATGCGATCGCGTTTATCGCCAAAGCCGCAGACGGAAATCCTCGCTGTTTGAATCATCTGGCTGATCACAGTTTGTTGTTAGCTTTCGTCAGCGAGCAGCGGCCGGTGACAGCCGACATTGTGCGTGACGCTCTGGATGACCTCAAGCAGTTGCCCTTGCATTGGAACGACCCGGTCGGTGGTGGTGAAGTTTATCGCGGGATGTCACATGCGCCGGTGATGGAAGACTCGGCCGTCAACTTATGGCCGCAGGTGGAACATCAAGCCGCGTCCGACGATCACAATGATGAGGCGGTCGAAGCTACTCACGATTCTTGGGAAACAGAATCACTCGGGCATGAGACCTCAGCGATTGAAATTGGTGGTGAGTCGGCAACGTTTGAAAGCTCGCACACCGAATTCACGTCCGATGAATCCGCCAGCAAGCTGACTTGCTTGAAAGACGATTGGCACGCGACGACGCCACGATCGATTTCAATTGACGATGTCATGGCGGATGTCGCCGAGCAGACTGAGCAAGCGGAGTTTGATCGAGAGTCTTCTGCTGCGGACACGTTGTCGGGGAGTCCGTACTTCGGCCAAGTCTTCGACGCGCACAAGCTCGAATTCGGCTCACCGTCGTCGGATTCGTTTGCCGTTGATGAGTTCGCGAGCGATGACGACGACGCTTCGATGTCGGATGCTGAGGAGTATTCGACGCCAGACGACGAACTCGATGTCGGTGATCACGAACCGCACGTCGGACGCATTCATCGTTTTCAACAACTTGATGCCGAAGAAACGAATTCCTTTGATCTTGGTGAAGTCCAAACGCCAGTCTGGAACTTGCCGGCGCGCTCGTGGGAATCGGATGACTCGCCTGAGTTTGAAGAAGAGCCGGTCGTCGATCGTTACGTTCGCATCGAATCAGGGGCGAGCAATTCGGGAATCGTCTGGAACTTCAACGCTCCGCATAATCACCTAACGACGAAGCGAACGCCCTCGACGCCGGTCGCAGTGGCCAAGCAGCACGACGTCGTTGCAGCGTTCGATGACGCTCACGAGCCTCATGATCATGAGGCTGACTGCCTTGAGTCCCATGAATCAGCGGCAAGCGCAGCCGACGATTTTTCGGGAATTGTCGAAAGCTATGCGAGGTCGGCGAGCGAGCGGGATCAAGAGCGATCAACATTCTCTCTGTCGCCAAATGATCTACCAAACGAAGGGGTGTTGACGGAGAATCTCCCCGCTGAACGCCATCTGCCGACAGAACTCTTACAGGCGACCTTCGAGGATGACGGCCTTGAAGAACAACTTGGGGCTGATGTGCTCGATCTGTACCTCGAAACTCAACAAATGATGAATCGAGTCGGTCGAACGGCCATCCCAACGATTTCGCTGGATGAGCCTGAAGAGGAATCGAACCGAGCCTTCGACGTCGTCCAACCAGAGCCAACCCGAGAAGCCCCTTGCCGTGACGCGAGCCGCGAGGAGTCACGACCGACCGGCCCTGATGTCATCCAACGAGCCTACGGTCGGCTCTTTAGTGAACTCCGACGCAAAAAACGTTGAACGATGGCTCGCCCTTGTTGTGGCCTTGCGGTTGACCGATTTTGTTTGCCGGTTTGGGCTATCTTAAACCGTTCCTCACCGAGGGCCGACTGCTCTTCAAAGACACGCGACTCTCCGGCGAGGATGTCCTCGCCGGGATTTGAATACCGAGTTGCCAAACTCCTCGAGTAAGGTCGGTTCCTGTCAGTTGGTTACCAAAGGTTGGCACGAACCGCCCTCTACTCGGCTGCTGCCTCAAAGGCATAGACCTGCATCTCCATTTTGACTGCCCGTGCCAGTCCATCGAGATCGCCGTAGAGACTCTTACTCGTGATATTCATTTTGCGAAGAAGAGCGAATATCGATTCGTAAAGACATCTCGCTATTTCAAATTTGCGCATCGCGACAGTTGAGTACGTCGATGAGTTCAGAACGTCTTAGATTCGCATTCCGCGATTTCCAGACACCAAGAACGATCCAGCTTGACGGTCCAATCGTGCATTCAACTGTTTGGGTTCTGCCGTCCAAGCAATGTCATAGGAGAATCGGTCAACAATCTCGTCAAACACTTTGTCTTGTTTGTCGTACAGCGTCTGGCGTGTTTCCCGGAAAGCGCTATCTTTCGCGATAAGCACAGAAATGGACTGATCCATTAACGCACGGTAGTCGATCGCAAAAACGGCAAGATCGTCTTTTGAATTTAGATTGAATGCCTCGAGCGAGAAGTACAAAGCGACAAATGGGCTTTCTGTGAAATCCAACAATCTTGTCGGGACACCGTAGTGTTGCATCAAAGCGAGCCATGCCAACTTTGAATCAGGTTTTGTGTTCTCGCGATCGTAGAGATGAAATTTAGATTGGAACCGTAGAAGCGAAACGTCTTCAAATTTGCGCGCGAGTTCATCGTTCCATCGGGTGCCGAGTACGCGTTCAAGTGACTATTCCAGACGCCACTTCGCACTCGCGTGCCCTCGATAAAAGAAGTTGTTCGGCAAACGATTGAGCTGCTCGATCAAATCTTCGGTGGATTCAATTCGGATAACGTCAATCATTAGACCGTACTCGGTGGTACTCTTCGGCCAAGTCTTTGATGACCTTTTTCGGTTGATGCTCGCTTTCGTCGTATTGTCGCTTGATTGCGTCGCCTTTCAGAGTTGCTGTTTTTGGTTTTCTTGATGCGAGCGCTGGCTCGATTTCCGGTCGCAGCCGTGCTGCGTGCGACTTCTTTTACCACATCTCGATCCAAATCAATTCCATTGATTTCAGCTTTGCCTTGTTCGCCATTTGCTTCTTTCAGATAAACGGCAAGCGGCTTTTGAAACAGTTCATCGGCATCAAAGGGATTTGGTCCCCTGAACGTAGCCGTGAATTTTGATACTTGCCATGCGGACGTAACTGCTTTGAGAAAGTCATCAGGGTCTGGAACGGGAAGTATCTCGACCTCAATTTTGTGTTCGCGAACAGCACTTGTTCCCGTGAAAAGCAGTTGAATTTTTGATGCGATACCTATCGTTGTTGGTGCCAGAATGGTTTTCTTTGCGATTCCCATGAGACCAAGCTTCGCTTCGAAAACACAATGTGTGTAGGGGCTGGTCTCGATGTCTTCTTCGACGAAATCTCCTTTATCCTCGTCGAATTTTGCGACGGTTGCGCTCGTCGTCCGACCGGCGGCAAAGTACCCCGTGGCCTCCGAGTACATCTCAACATTTCCGATATGCCACTTGTATCCTTCGCGAACTTCTTTCGAAGGACGCTCGTCAATTGCCTGGAGGAAAAGCTCGCTTGGTGTGAGGTCAGACTCCTTGAAAAGATTCTTCTGTCGCGGTCGAATGAATTTGACGCGAAATAAGCTGTACTCAATCGCTGCCATAGTCGGTGAATCTCAACGGACGTGATACTGTTGGCAGAATAAATGGCAGTAAATTATGTACGGACGTATTCAGTGTCGCCAGCGTTGTCGTGATGTTTACGACATATTCACGCCATGATCTCGCGAATTGGCTTGCCAAATTCGATCTCCAGCCGCTTGTGGCCCGGCACTTCGAGCGAGCGAGGGTTGAGGCCGAGTTGGGTGAGGACGGTGGCGTGGATGTCGGTGACGTAGTGGCGGTGTTCGGCGGCGTGGAAGCCGATTTCGTCGGTGGCGCCGTGAGCGAGTCCTCCCTTCAGGCCGCCGCCGGCGAGCCAGCAACTGAAACCGTAGGGGTGATGGTCGCGGCCTTTCGAGCCTTCTTCGCCGGGAGTGCGGCCGAATTCGGT
>CAIJTL010000271.1 GCA_903823545.1 uncultured Planctomycetaceae bacterium | reverse complement strand
GTCGTTCCAAACGACGTAGCCCGCTTCGCTCATGTGAAGTTCATCTTTGACGAACAACTCAGTACGCAGCTTGCCATCATTGCCGAGCATTGGGGTAACGATGTCGATGAATTCCGCCGCGTGATCTTGTTCGCAGAGTTTGCGAATCCTGGCGTTCGCGTCACGCTGCGTTTCTATGAACTTCCGACGCGCCGGGCTTGGCTTGATTGCGATGAAATAGACTCGCGTACCTGTCAGTTTGCTGCGGACTTTCTTCAAGAACTTGTCAAAGTCGGCGGCAACATTTTCTGCTGTCTTGCCAGTGTTGATGTCATTGTCACCCGCGTAAAAGACGACCGCGGTCGGCTCGTATGGAAAAATGATCCGCTCGGCGAAGTGAGTCGAGTCTTCGATTTGCGAACCACCAAAGCCGCGATTGATGACTGGCAATCCGGGGAACGATCTCGTGACGTCCCAACGCACGATGCTGGAACTACCGACGAAGACAATACCTCCTTTGGGTGGCGGCTGCTTTTGGTCCGCCGCCTCGAATGCGGCGATCTCCTTTTCCCATTTCGCAGATTTTGCGATGTCATCGGCGGAGTGTGCGACGGACGTGGCCGTCAGCAACAACAAGGCTGCGATCCAGCGAGCGGGTGGATCGAGAGAGAGAAGATTCATCGCATCCTCATTTGGTCAACGTTGCGTCTCAAGGGTCGGCCGCTCGTGGCGGCAACAGGGAGACGCGGTAGTCTATCGTGAGTGATTTCAGCAGTCTCGCATCAGCAACTGACTTTCGGTGGATTCAACTGAGCAATGAGAAATGACTTCCAACGTTCGATTCTTGAGTGAAGGGATCGCAGCAATTTCGGTTTCAGGTTCGTTACCCAATCACTTTTCCCACTCGTGACTGAGGACCACGCTTATGGACTTCGCCGACAACTCCTTCACCGACTTGCGAACGGCTCATCAACAACTACTGAATGAGGCCACGCGACTTGCTGGCTCGTTGACGGCACTCAACCAACGAGCGACGACGTATCACCACTTGTTTCGAGACTCTGGTGGCAATCACATCTTTCCTTATAATTGCAGCTCACGGGGCATTGTGGGCTCGCGGCTATTTTGCGTTTGGAAAGAAATTGGGAACGCTGCTGAGCTGGCAATACGCATTCGATGCCGCACGTCGTCAACGGAAGCGCTGCATTGGAGGATTTCGCCAATGCGTTCCGTGACATCAACCGCAAGGTCTGTGTCGACACGTACGCCAACTATCACTTCGTCGAGAAGTTTGGTGACCATCCAGACGCGCCCAGCATCGTCGAACCGAAGCTATTGGATGCTCTCAATCGAGTTCATGTCGCGCGTCGAACGGGGCGGCAACTGAGTGACAATGAAAAGCGTGAGGTCTTCGAGACGCATTTTCTGAATGAGCAGACACATGTGGTTGGCCCCTGTTTGCAGGCCGCTGTTGACTCATTCGATTGGCCGTTTGTGAGAGCAATCGCCGTAAGGCCGCTCATTCGATTTGCCTATTTTGGGAAGCATCAGTGCTTTCTGTTTCGCAATTTCGCCTGTCGAGAAGAGCGGAAAAAAAAGGGACTACGAGCATTTGATATCGCGGCCTCTGCTGGTTGGAACAACGTCGAGTCCGCGCTGAAAGACTATGACATCCTGCCGGCCGAGTTCTTTGCGAACGCCACGGACTACTACACCAAATTGCGTTCGAGTTTATTGACCGCATAAGAATCTGACCGATGCTTGCTTCAGGCATCGGCTCGCTCCGAATGTTGTGCTCCTGCCTTCCACTTCGCCTTGTCGAAAACAAGGCTGGCGTTGCGATTTTCGTGAGATTACGTGGGGCTTTTGAGCGACGCGTCCAACAGTTCGTTAATCCCACGACGTCCGACAATCGGTACGACTGGTTTTCGACGCCAGTCGGCTTTGCAGAAAGGACGTCGGAACGCTTGCGAGGGGGCGGGAGCGTTTCCATCATACCCGTGTGTCGGTCATTGGCAGGTTGTATGCATCGCTTGCAGTGGCCGCGAGAGACAGCCCTGTCACACACCTCCTGCCAGAACTACTTAGAGAAAAGGAACGAAACGATGAAGCGAGTCATGTTGTCCCTGCTTGCCGGTGCGAGCTTGTTAGTGCCGTCATTCGCCAGCGCCCGCGATTGCTGCAAACCAGCAAAGTGCAAGAAGGTCAAAGTGAAATGCTGCCAACCAGCCCCAGTGCAGACCTGCTGCCAACCTGCAGCGACCTGCTGCAACGGCACGGCCGCTACTGCTTCTGGCATGGCTCCGGTTGCTGCTGAAGTAAAGAAACCATACGAAGAAGTCGCCGCACCACCTCCACCAGCCGAAGATGGAGCGAAGAAAGCAGCAGAAGCCAAGGCCGCCGCCGATAAGAAAGCTGCCGAAGAGAAGGCTGTTGCGGAAAAGAAAGCGGCAGAAGCCAAAGCTGCTGCCGACAAGAAGGCCGCTGACGAAGCTGCTGCCAAGAAAGCTGCCGAAGAAAAGGCCGCTGCTGAAAAGAAAGCCGCTGAAGAAAAAGCTGCTGCCGACAAGAAGGCCGCTGATGAAGCTGCG
>CAIJTL010000270.1 GCA_903823545.1 uncultured Planctomycetaceae bacterium | reverse complement strand
TTCGCACGCCCTTCCCGATGGTCAGAGCGTGCCACCCAGATTGAAAAACTAGTTTGCTTTGAGTGAGGAACAAGCAGTTTTTGACGAGACAGTAACCCATCGTCGCCTCTGAACTCCGAATGTTGCTCTGTCCGGTTCAAATCCTGCGAAGAATCAGGAGGCTGACTGTCGCGAGTTGAGAACCTCCGTCGCTTGCGATTCGGTTTATCTGCCTGCAATTGGTTTGTAATTGAGAATCGTTTGGGATCAACGTCGATCGGGGGCGACAACGTTTTTTCTGGTGGAGCCCGATCAGAGTTGAAATCCATTTCGAAAGAGTTTTTGAAAGGCGGAGGGCACAGCGTTGGACGCGGAGTTCGCAGAGATTTCTCAGTGTCCTCTGCGTCTGTTTCCTCTGCTCTCTCTGCGTTTCAAAAATCTCTCTGCGTTTCAAAAAACAATTTCCGATGCGCCGAAGTCGTACCGCTCGATGCCGTGTGCTTAGGGCTCTGATTGTTTATCGTTCCGATCGAATTGTTGAATTCTCCAACGCGCATGATCTGGAGATGTTGAATGTCTGCGATAGGCAAAAAGTTCTTGGGTTTGTTGAACGTTCTTTTGTTAATCATCGTCGCTCTGGTTTTCACCAAGGCGTCTCGGGCTGAGGATCGGCTCGACTTCAATCGAGACATACGGCCGATCTTGGCGGAGAATTGCCTTTACTGTCACGGGCAAGACGCGAATAAGCGTCAGGCAGAGCTGCGGCTGGATGTGCGTGACGCGGCAATCAAGTCGGGGGCGATTACGCCGAACGATCTTGCGAAGTCTTCGGCGATTGAGCGAATCAACTCGACTGACCCCGAACGTCAGATGCCACCACCGAAGTCGAATCGGCGGTTATCGGCGGAGCAAAAGAAGGCGCTCGAACGTTGGGTCAGCGAGGGAGCAAACTATCAAAACCATTGGGCCTTCATCACTCCGCAGCGACCGGCAGAGCCCATTGTCAAACGGGCCGATTGGGCTCGAAATTCGATCGATCGGTTCGTCTTGGCCAAGCTGGAATCTGAGGGACTGGCTCCGTCACCAGAAGCGGATCGAGCAACGCTCATTCGACGGCTGTCGGTCGATTTGGTCGGTCTGCCGCCGACCCCTGCTGAAGTCGATGCGTTCGTCGCTGACGCTGATCCGCAAGCGTATGAAAAGTTGGTGGAGCGATTGTTGGGAAGTCGGCATTACGGCGAACGAATGGCGTTGCCGTGGCTCGATGTGGCTCGATACGCGGATAGCAACGGCTTTCAGCAAGATGGCGACACGTGGCAATGGATTTGGCGCGACTGGGTGGTGAAGGCTCTGAATGCTGACCTGCCGTTTGATCAATTCACGATTTGGCAACTGGCGGGAGATTTGCTTCCTGATGCGACGACCGATCAAAAGATCGCCAGCGGATTCAATCGCAATCATCTGCTCAACGGGGAAGGGGGGGCGATCCCGGAAGAGCAGCGGTTTGTGATTCTCTTTGATCGTATCGACACGACGGCGACCAATTGGTTGGGCCTGACGATGGCATGTGCTCAGTGCCACGATCACAAGTACGACCCGATCACGATGCGGGATTATTACAGCTTGCTGGATGCGTTTAATCGACTGCCAGAAAGTGGGACGCCGCAGTTCTTCTCTTCGCGTGTTCGTGTCGCGGCTCCGTTTGTCGAACTACCGACTGAAGAGAACAAGGCGAAGATTGCTGACTTCGAAAAACAAATCGCTGCGGCGGATGCGGAAGCGATGCCGCTTGTGAATGCGGCGTTTGAAGGTTGGCGAATTGGCATCTTCGCGGATGGTAAACCGGCGGAAGGGAAGGGACTTCCTGATGCGGTCGCCGCGATCTTGAGAAAGCCGGATGCCGAGCGAACCGACGACGAAAAGAAGTCGCTCGAACCCGGCTTGCGAAAACACTTCGATGAAAAAGTCCGAGCCACATTGGCAAGCAAGATTCCTGCGTTGCCGAAATTGGATTCGTTGCGGCAACAGCTCAATTCGTATCGAGCCGATCAGACTCCGCGAGTGATGGTGATGAGTGACTCGCAACCGCGACAGACGAGCATTCTTTCTCGCGGCGAATACTTGCAGCCGACGGAGAAAGTCTCGTTTGCGACACCGGCGTTTCTGCCGCCGCTTCCTGCTGGAGCTCCGGCGAATCGGTTGGGCTTCGCTCAATGGCTCGTCTCTGCCGAGCATCCGCTGACCGCTCGTGTGCAGGTCAATCGGATGTGGCAGCACTTCTTCGGAGCGGGGATCGTCAAGACGTCCGAAGACTTTGGCGTGCAGAGCGAGTATCCGCTTCACGGCTCGTTGCTGGATTGGCTGGCGGTCGAGTTCCGCGAACGAGGTTGGAGCACGAAGACGATGCACCGCCTCATCGTGACGAGTGCCACGTACCGGCAGTCGAGCCGCGTCAGTCCCGAACTCCGTGCACGTGACATCGAAAACCGTTTGTTCGCGCGAGCCAGTCGCTTCCGCATGCCGTCGTTGTTGCTGCGTGACTGGTCGCTAGCGGCGTCTGGTTTGCTCGATGCTCGCACGGGGGGAGTTCCGGTTTATCCCTATCAGCCTGATGATATCTGGGAAGCACTCGCGATCACGAAGGAGCGTGACTTCACTTACCCGGCGTCGAAGGGAAGCGATCTTTACCGCCGCAGCCTCTACACGTTTTGGCGTCGTACGGTCGGCCCAGCCAATATGTTTGATGCCTCGAACCGACAAGCCTGCCGCGTCCGCTCGACACCGACCAGCACGCCACTGCATGCGCTGACGACGCTTAACGATCCAACTTGGGTCGAAGCCGCCCGAACGCTTGCCGAACAAAGTCTCAAGGCAGCCACCGATACCGACAGCCGACTCACTCACGCCTTCCGCCGAGTCGTC
>CAIJTL010000269.1 GCA_903823545.1 uncultured Planctomycetaceae bacterium | reverse complement strand
ATCGCCCCGGTTATTTCGGTGACTATCCATTCTCTGACGACTGGGACGGCTTCATCGTCACCGAATTGCCGCAGCCTGAATGGACTCGGCAATGGGCGGGGCGATTCACTTCTGAGTACGGCAACAACTTTGATGGACTCAGCAAGACCGGCGGGCGACTACAACTCGAAACGACGCCACGCTTCGGAATCGACATCGAATGGGATCGGCGGCGCGAGGAGCTATTTTCGGGACACGACACGCTTTGGACCGGCGACGCGAACATTGTCTACCGGTTTGCTCAAAACAAGCATGCCGCGTTCTATACGGGACTCGGTCTAAATTGGTCAGCCGAAAAGCATCGCGGCGATGTCGGCTTCAATTTCACCTACGGAGCAGACTTCTTTCCGGCGCCGAATGTTGTTGTTTCAACTACGCTCGATTTCGGCCGGCTCGGACATTCCAGTCTCATTCATGGGCGAGCGACAGTCGGATATCTTTTCAATCGCTTCGAAGTCTTCACCGGTTTTGATTACTACAAGATCGGCGGCGTAGAGTTGAACGGCCTTGTTGGCGGATTACGTCTGTGGTTTTGATCGGACATGACGCGACGGCCGCGACAAAAGTATTGAGCTCGAAAATCATTAATCCGCTCTCACACGAAGGCTTCAAATCCTCTCTGGAAAACTCGTGATGACACGTTTTTCGGTGCCAACTAGAGTCCCGAAGAATCGAAATTCTCACGAACTTTCGATGGCGATAGCGACTTGAATCCGCCACATCGCGTGACGGCTAAAACATTGAGTTCCGTGACTTAGAGGAGTTGCAAGGATGCGACGACACTGGTTGGCACTGGGCATTTTGGGTGTGGCGTGCTTTGGGCTTTCCTCAAAGGCAATGAGTGCCGATGACGCCCCTACTCCAGAATACATCTTCTCGAAATTCATCCCTCGGCAACGCGACGTCGAAATTGAGATTCCGAAACCAGCGGAATATTCGAAGTGCGTTATCAAGTCCGAGCGACTTGGAAAAGCAACCGCTTGGGTCGTGACTGGAGCCAACGGACAAGTCCTGCGTCGCTTCGTAGACACGAACAGCGATGGCACCGTCGATCAATGGCGTTACTACAACAACGGAATCGAGGTCTATCGCGAGATTGATAACAACTTCAACGAAAAGCCTGATCAATATCGCTGGCTCAACACTGGTGGTTCACGTTGGGGAATCGACTCCAACGAAGACAAAATCATTGATGAATGGCGCCTCCTGTCCGCAGAAGAAACATCGCGAGTCGCCATCAACGCGTTCATCGCTGAAGACACAGACGCACTGAGATTAGTCCTGATTAATGCAGACGATCTCGAAAAGCTGAAGGTCGAAGAGTCCGTTGCCAAGGCGTTGTTGGCAAACGTCAGCAGCCCCGCTCAAAAACTGCGAGAGGCATTGAGCAAGTCAAAGTCATTGAGCCCAAGCGCCCGTTGGATGCGTTTCGATGTCGCGTCTGCAATGCCAAGCCTGATTCCGGCCGATGAGGGAAAAGCGGGAATCGATCTGATCCTGTACGAGAACGCGATGGCAATCATTGAAACCGAGGCAGCAGCCCCCAAGAACAGCTTGCTCGTCCAGATCGGAGAACTGATCAAGGTCGGCGACGTTTGGAAGCTGACTCAAATCCCGCTGCCGATCGAAGGGAATCAAGTTCAGCTTGCGGCTGGCGTGCTGATGCAGCCGGGCCAATCGGCGAATAACGAACCGGCAGCAGCAGCAAACCCAGGCGGTGCCAACGATCCGCGAGTCGCGGAACTCGTCAAAAAGCTGCAAGACCTCGACACAAAAGCTCCGGGAGCCGACGCGGTTCCGGCAGACTTCGTGCGATTCAACACGCTGCGTGCGACGTTGCTCAAGCAAATCATCAACATCACGAAAGGTGCCGATCAGGAAAACTGGATCAAGCAATTGATCGACGGCTTGGCGTCCGCAGTGCAAACCGGCGCGTATGAAGACGGACTGCGAGAACTGAAACAACTCGAAGCACAGCTCAAACAACAAGCGAAGGCGAACGTCGCGCTGTTGGCGTATGTCACATACCGCCGCATGTTGGCGGAATACGCCGTCGCAGTGCAGCAAGCAAAGACGAGTGCTCAGCAAGCGAAGACTCAAGAAGACTGGATCAAGGACCTGACCAGCTTCGTGCAGACTTATCCGAAAGCCGAAGACACTCCCGACGTCATGATGCAGTTGGCGACAGGTCTGGAATTCGCAGGCAAGACAGTCGAAGCCAAAAAATGGTTTAGCGAGTTAGCTGACAAGGCGCCGGACACTCCGGCGGGAAAGAAGGCGGCCGGGGCGCTCGTTCGATTGGACGCCAAAGGCAAGCCGCTTCCATTGGCCTTCTCTGGCCTCGAAGGGGGAAAGGTTGATATCCGAAATTACCGAGGCAAAGCAGTGCTTGTGGTGTTTTGGGCAACATGGTGCAAGCCGTGTGCTCAGGATCTTCCAAAGCTGCGAGCGATGTATCAGCAGTATCGCAACCAAGGTTTCGAGGTCATCGGCGTGAACCTCGACAATCAACCCAATGGCGTGAAAGCCTACATGCAACAAAATGGGATGACTTGGCCACAAGTTTTCGAACCAGGCGGGTTACAAAGTGCCCCCAGCCAAGCATTCGGCGTGATTTCGCTGCCGACGATGTTTCTCACAGACAAACAGGGGCTCGTACATAGCCGACCAGCATCAATGGATGACGTCACAACGGCGCTTCCTGAATTGCTAGGCTTGAAGAAACCGATGGCGGCAGCAGCGGCGGCGGGGACGGAAAACAATTAAATGCGGTTTCGAAACTAACCCGAAGCGTGAGCGAGGGCGATTCCACGCGTGATTTCCCGATCCCCTCGTTCACGCTTCGGGTTAGTAACACAGGGTTGAAACAGTCGCTCGGAACAGTCTGCAATAGACCGCATTCCGAAGATAAGCCGCGCGACGGTAGTCCTTGCTTATGGGACACGAAGCGGGACTATCGCCGCGAAGCTGATTTCTGTTTCTCGAACTATTTCCCCATAACACGTTAGCATGTCGCGCCTCTCAGTCCATCGGGCCACACTGCCATGCTCCCTAATTCCGAACAAACTCAACAATTATTGAACGCTGCTCGCGGTGGTGATTCAGCAGCCGTGAGCGACCTGATGGAAAGACACCGAGATTCACTTCGACGCATGGTGCAAGCTCGATTGGACAAAGCAATTGCACAGCGAGTCGACGCGAGCGATGTTGTTCAAGATGTATTGCTCGAAGCTCACGGGCGATTGAATGAATTCATTTCATCCGGCTCAATGCCGTTTCATCTTTGGCTGCGTCATCTCGCAAAAGATCGGATGATCGACGTCCATCGTCGACATCGAGCCCAACGTCGCTCCGTTTCGCGAGAGCAACAATCCCCGCAATCGGCAGACGTCTCATCGGCATTCGACCTGTTCGCACAAATTAGCGATCAAGAACTAACCCCCGCGGCGGCTTCGATACGGAAAGAGATCGAGCAGCGGTTCCTTTCCGCGTTAGATGAGCTGGACGAGACCGACCGAGAGATCCTCTTAATGCGTCACTGCGAACATCTCGGCAACAGCGACGTCGCCGAATTGCTCGGTCTCTCACAACCGGCGGCAGGGATGCGATACCTGCGCGCGTTGCGTCGCCTGCGATCCGTTTTGGGAATGGATAACTCCGCGAACGGCGGCTGAGTTCTCAACATGACCTGCCATCGCTATGAAATCGCCTCGAAGTATTTCGCGGCCATGAAGTGCAGACGCCGCGATCGAAGATTGCCTCAAACTCATGGACAACACTGATGAATCGCGAACGTAGCCAGCAGCAATTCCAACGTGCGTTGAAGTCGATCCCAGGTGGCGTGAACAGCCCTGCCCGAGCATTTGGTGCCGTTGGGGGCGAACCGATCTTTATTCAGCGCGGCGAAGGACAATTTCTGATCGATCTCGACGGCAACTATTTTCTCGATTTCATCGGCTCGTGGGGTCCGCACATTTTGGGGCATCGACACCCTGCGGTGATCTCAGCCATCGACTCTGCACTCGCTCGCGGTACGAGCTTCGGCGCACCGACGGAGCTCGAATCCGAATTGGCCGAACTCGTGATCGCGGCTGTTCCTTCCATCGAGAAGGTCCGCATGGTCAACTCGGGAACCGAGGCGACGATGAGCGCTATACGTGTCGCGCGCGGCTTTACTGGGCGTGACAAGATCATCAAGTTCGCGGGCTGCTATCACGGACATGTCGACTCGTTGTTGGTGAAAGCGGGAAGCGGCGCGCTGACGCTCGGTGTTCCTTCAAGCCCCGGCGTTCCGGCAGGCTGTACGGCAGACACGATCGTCTTAGAGTTCAACGATCCGCAAACGCTGGCCGATACATTTGCCGCTCACGGTGACAAGATCGCGGCGGTGATTCTCGAACCAGTCGTCGGCAACATGGGAGTTGTGATTCCGCAAGCCGGATTTCTCGAAACTTGCCGCGAACTCTGCACGAAGCACGGCACCGTTTTGATCTTTGACGAGGTCATGACCGGGTTCCGATTGGCGTTCGGCGGTGCTCAAGAACTGTTCGGTATCACTCCCGACATGACGACGCTTGGAAAGATCATCGGAGGTGGACTGCCGGTCGGAGCCTACGGCGGTCGAGCGGACATCATGGCCGTGGTTTCGCCGAGCGGGCCGGTTTATCAAGCAGGAACGCTCTCCGGAAATCCGCTGGCAATGTCGAGCGGTATCGCAACGCTAACGACGTTGCGCGAAACGAAGCCGTATGCCACGCTCGCCGCCAAGACAGAAAAACTCTGTCGGGGTCTGAGCGAAGCGGCGTCTGCCGTCGGCATTTCACACACCATCCCGCACGTCGGGAGCATGTTCACGCTCTTCTTTAACCCGAACGTCGTCACGGACAATACAACTGCCGGACAGAGCGACACAAAACTATTTGCCCGCTACTTCTGGGGGATGATTGAACGAGGCGTCTATCTTCCGTGCAGCCAATTTGAAGCGAACTTCGTCTCTGCCGCCCATACGGACGGGGACATCGAAACAACGATCGCTGCCGCTCGTGCCGTGTTAGCGACACTGTAAAAAGATGGCAGTGAAAAGACGGCAGTCTTAACTGCATCGCCGTCCGGAGATACCAATGATTTCGTGGGGCACGTTTTCAATGTGCTCACAACGGGCTGAATTGTCACGTTGAAAACGAGCCTCACATCATTGAATCACGGTCTTCCCACATGCTGACCAAGGCTTGCCTCGTCACGCGGAGCGATGACTCCTACATGCGTGCGGCATCGGCAAACTATGTCTTTGCTGGCTCGCCTCCGCGAATCGTGAGCACTGGGCACTTGGCACCCCGTACGACATTCTCGGCAACGCTCCCCATCAAAAGATGCTTGATGCCAGTTCGACCGTGAGTGGCCAGTACGATCAATTCGATTTTGTGCTGATCGGCATAGCTTAGAATTTCGGGAATCGCTGGCCCTTCTCGAAATGCCCTCACGACCGCGCCGCATTTGGCCGCGTGATCCGGGCCAGGCAATTCCGAGAGCTTTTCAAGGCAGACTTGTCGCAACTTAACCAGCCATTGTGGGAGCGGAGTCAGGGCTGTTTCCGGACTTAGCGAGATTTCGTCGTATCCCTCGAAAGCATGTAGCAAATGCAGTTCAGAACCAAACGTGGCCGCCATTTCAATGGCAACCGCCATCGCATTCAGGCTGAGCTCACTAAAGTCAACAGGACATAGAATTTTTTTAATCGGGAGCATGCCATTAGTCCTTACTTCGAGAGCAGAGAGCCAAAAGACGGTTATCGGACCGAATCAAGCAAGCACGGTGCCATAAGGCATCAGCGCGGCGTCGCGAACCAGTTTGCGTCAGAAATGTTCGATGGTTTTAGGTACTTGGCTGTTTTGGTGTGGATAATTCATATGTCGTGCCTCTCCTAATACAGTACGCAAGCTGGGCTACATCGCACACCTGGTGCTGCTGAAATCGCACACAGTCTTCGGATCGCACACCCGCAAATCGCTGAGTATTTCGGATCGAATGGCTACCGGCTGACAGGGACAACACCTTCTCGAATCAAAGACGTTCCCGGCAGTCAGCCGAGAAATTGCGTCGTCATAAATCACAAAAGCGTAATTCGAGCAACTTAACCCAGAATCGATTTGGGACTTCTAGATTCTTGCAGGTTTGCAGCGCCAGCAATGTCTTCAACTCGGCATGACCTTTGCCTGATCTGATTTGTGACAGCAACCTCATTGCCCCACCACCGGTGAATCAAGAACGGAGAACTCATCATGCCCTGGTCCCCCAAGAATTGCGTGGTTGTCCCGATCGACTTTTCCTCTGCATCTGACGCTGCCGTTCAGACTGCGATAGAAATCGCGGGCAAAGCGGAACGTGTGCATGTCATACATGTGGCATTACCTCCCACGATGCTGCCATATGCTGGCGAGGTAATTCCTATTGTTGAAATCAACCGCTGGATCGAACTTGCGGAAGTACATCTGGCCGCGTATTTGAAGGCGCGCCCTCAGTTTGCAGGAGTCTGCTCGAAGGTCATGGAGGGAGATGCCGCAGCGCGGATTGCTGAGATCGCTACCGCAATTCACGCGGACCTGATCGTGATGCCTTCGCATGGATATCATGGGGTCAAGCGATTCTTTCTAGGCTCCGTTGCTGAAGCAGTCTTGCGACACGCCCCGTGTGAGGTCCTGGTGCTTCGGCGAGCCGATTGATTTGAAATCACTCACAGGCAATAAGAGTGACGCCTCATTGAGTGATCCCCATCAATAGTCCTGTGTCAAACGACAATCACACCAGAAAACCGCGAAAGTCCGCGCCATGGCTGATAGTTCAAACAACGTAATCGCTTTCGATCCTGCTCATGTCGAACTCCTTTTCGTTGATGATGACAATGAGTTTCGCGGCGCCGCCGCTCGGCGATTTGTCAGGCGAGGGTTTCGAGTGCATGAGGCACCAGGGGTCAACGATGCATTACGGCTGCTTCAAGACAGGCAGTTTGATGTTGTCGTCTCAGACATGGCGATGCCCGGCCTGACAGGTCTAGATTTATTGCAGCGGGTGAAAGAGCTGTCGCCGGAATGTGAAGTCATTTTGCTCACGGGCGAAGGGACCGTCGAAACCGCCGTGCAGGCCATGAAGCTAGGCGCATACGACTTCCTCTCGAAGCCGTTTTCGCTCGCAGAACTCGAAACACTGATTCAAAAAGCCTATGAACGGCGGCGACTTAACCAAGAAAACGTGCAGCTCAAAGCGGTGCTTGAACGGAGTCAGCCGAAGGTCCAAATGGTTGGCGAATCACTGGCAATGCAGGAGGTTCTCAAGCTCATCGCGAAGGCTGGTCCAAGTGACAAAGCGATCTTGATTCAAGGGGAGAGCGGCACTGGTAAAGAACTTGTTGCCCGTGCGTTGCACGACCATAGTTCGCGAGCGGGTCGACCATTGATCTCGATCAATTGCACAGCTCTGACTGAAACGTTGCTCGAAAGTGAACTCTTCGGACACGAAAAGGGGGCATTTACCGGCGCGATTGCCGCAAAGCCTGGCCTGTTTGAATTGGCCGACGGTGGCACGCTCTTCATTGATGAAATCGGCGAGATGCCCGGAGTCATGCAGGCCAAGCTTCTACGGGTCTTGCAGGACGGTTCAATGCGTCGCGTCGGCTCTCTGCAAGAACGCCGCGTCAATGTGCGCGTCATTACAGCGACGAATCGCGACCTCGCAGCAGAAGTCGCCGCCCATCGCTTTCGCGAAGATTTGTATTACCGCATCAACGTCATGTCGCTCGATCTGCCACCGCTGCGAACTCGCACGGGCGATATTCCGCTGCTCGTCAATCATTTTCTTGGTAGCGGTTGGCAAATCGCTCCAGATGCGCTGCGAGTTCTCGAAACATACAGCTGGCCTGGCAATATTCGGCAGCTCATAAACGTTATCGAGCGAGCCAAAATTCTGGCTGACGACCGATTCATCACAACCGACGAGTTGCCTGCCGCAGTGCTAAACCCTGCGGTAACTGCACCGCAGACGGGTGTAGCCCCCACCATTGCGTTGACATTACCAGTCGATGACGGAACGTTGTCTGCCATCGAAAAAGCACGCGTGGTCGAAGTCATGCAGAAGCAAAAAGGAAACAAAAGCCGCGCCGCTCAAGTCCTCGGAGTTTCACGGCGCTCACTTTATCGCTTGCTGGAGAAATACGGCCTCGACGGCAACACCGCACTATCGGCAGAACCAACTCCAGTTTGAGCCCTCAAGAAAAAAACCATGGTCATGGATGAAGCCCGGCATCTTAGAAATGCCGGGCTTTTGCTTTTACGGATGACTGCCCCCTTCGCGAGCGCACGTCGTTGATTACGACATACAATATCGCAATGTGAGCGCAATCATGTGGTCTCTGCGCCGTGAATCATTCGAGCCCTAACGGAGATGTCACAGCGGACGACTCAACGCCCAGCGAACCAAGCGATTTCGCTGCCAATCTCATTTCGGTTTCTGCACCAAACGAAAAAAGCCTATGTCGCACCAGTCTTGGGGCTAGTGCGACATAGGCGATCAGAGAGTCATTTCAACTGCGTATTAAGGCAGCACTCGACGCAGTTTAGCCCACAGCATTACCGCGATTCGCTTACGCCTTTGCACAATTGGCAAACACCGCTTCGCCTTGCGACCAACGTGCCGCTGCGTGGGGAGTCGTCAAAGCGGTCGCGAGAGCATCATTCAGCTCGTAAGCACCGTCATCCAAACCAGCGAGCCGCAGTCCCTCAGAAAGACCATTCGAAATCCCATCGTGGAGTTGTTCCGCAACATCAGTGGGTGAGCAACTTGATTTGCAACTGCCCCCCTGGCAACTCCCGCTATCACCACATGGGCACGAGTCACTCAATTGCCGACACGCAATGGGGCGATTCGTAAACGTCATGCAGTGACCGTCTGGGGCACGCAAAGGACAAGTAATACCTGCTTGCGGGAATTCTTCTGGCAAGACAAAACGAGCCCGACGACCGTTTAAGACGGCTAATTCGCGAACGATCTGCAAATCACAATTGGAATATGTCCGCTCCAGCTCGGTCGTAATTGCAAAGACTTCAGGTGCCGTCACGGCAATTTGTCGCGGTCGCGGATTCGGACAAGTCGTCGCTATCGTGCAGAACGACTTAACAGACGAACTCGCCTGTTGAGCGGCTCGTTCCAAGACCGCATTCGCGCTCGCCTCCAATTCGGAGGCAATCGCCAGCGGAGTCTCCGCTGACCGAGGTTGCTGTGCATGTCGAGCGACAACTCGTCGGGCAAGGTTGGCAGCCCACGCGTGCATACGGTCGTTTGACTCTGACGGAACATCAAGCCCCGTCGAAAATCGACGAACACCGCAACTCGCTTCAGCAAACGCGACATTGCAGAAAGTCAGTAAAAACACAGTCATGACGGCAAGCGCCATCAACGTCACAAAGGCAATCGGCAGCCACAACATCATGAGCACTCCCGCGCGGCGAAGGATTGGACTGTTTTCGCTTATTGCTCAGCAACGACTCACGCCGGAGAAGCCGTCTTATTCTCTGAGGCTAGCAAGCCACGTGCCGACGACTGTCGCGTGCAAGACCGCCAGTAGTTTCGACGAGGTGCGTGATTCACTTCGTGCAAGGGCAGATCAACGGCAACTCCTGACGGGACACTTTTCGCGCGCCCCATCGCCCATGATGCGCGCGAATTGGTGCGCGAAATGTGCGAACGATGGCGTGTTGTGAACATTCTGTGCTTCAGAATCTCGTCACACCGCTTTGGAACAATGGTTGCGATATTGGCGACGATTGAT
>CAIJTL010000268.1 GCA_903823545.1 uncultured Planctomycetaceae bacterium | reverse complement strand
GTAGCTTGGCGTCGCGTTCTTTGATTTTAAATGCCATCAAGCAACACACCTCTGTTCGCTCTGTTTTCTCGTGCTCAATAACCCCACTTTGGAAGAAGGAATCAGAGCGAACAGAGCTTGGGGAAAAGACGTATTCACGGTTTGATTGTGGGCAGTGCGTGTTACTCAGTTTCTTAAATCGATGCTCGCGATTGAGCCCTTCATGAATGTTGATCTCCATGAGACGCGATACTCTTTAACTCCCAGCGAGAATTTTGCAGCAGAACTTCCCTATTCATGCTGAGTCAACTCAATCTCTGTTTCCGATCCCATGCAAGATTGCCTGACCCCCTCGCTGACGCTTCGAGTTGGTAAGCCAGTTTTGAAACATCTTCGAGTTTTTCTGAGGACAACGCCTTCATGCGATTGCGAGTTGAGCTTTCTGTGGATGATCTGGTGGCGTTCTCGTTGCATCATCACCAAAGTTCGCCGACGTTGAAGCGGTCGCGAGTTTGGGCAGTGATTGCGATCGTTGTCTTGACCAGCACGTTGTCGCATATCGCGGGCGAGTTGCTCAAAAATCCGTTGCTCCGACCGTTAGGAATTGCGGCGGCCATTTTCTTGGCGTTGGTTTATCCGCGAATTTGGCGACGCAAATTAGAGCAATACGTGCGGCTGCTTTATCGCGAAGGACAGAATCGCGGAGTGCTCGGAACGCACTCGTTTGAGATCGTCGAAAACGGGTTGTTGGATGCGACCTCGTACTACGAACGCACGGTCTTTTGGAATGGAATTGAGCGGATTGAAACTGTTCCCGGTCGGACTTTCGTTTATCTTTCCGCCGTCACCGCGCAAGTGATTCCCGAAGACTCGGTGAGAGAAGGAAACTACAGCGCGTTCATCGACGAACTCCACATGCAGTGGCTGAAGCACAACGATCAACAGGCTCCACAATCATGAACCCATTGCTCGAATACCAACGCTTACTGACTCGACGCCAACTATTCAGCCGATCGACGAATGGGCTTGGCGTCGCCGCGTTAGCCTCACTGTTGAATCCGGGATTAATCACAACGACAGCATCGGCGGCTGATGCTGAAAAGGCGAAGGGACTTCCCGGCGTACTGACCGCGTTGCATCACGCTCCGAAGGCCAAGCGAGTCATCTACCTCTTCATGTCGGGCGGGCCATCGCACATCGACTTGTTCGATCACAAGCCGAAGCTCAAAGAGTTCCACGGCCAAGAACTCCCTGCGTCTGTGCGAATGGGCCAA
This sequence comes from uncultured Planctomycetaceae bacterium, assembly GCA_903823545.1. GTDB lineage: Bacteria > Planctomycetota > Planctomycetia > Planctomycetales > Planctomycetaceae > SXKJ01. Next base: position 19,658 of record CAIJTL010000268.1, on the reverse strand, counting down.
CGCATCACCGGCATGACGTCGGGCCAGAAGACATTGCCGGTCGCTTCGTCAGCGTTTCAATTCTCGCAGCATGGAAAAAGCGGAGCTTGGGTCAGCAGCTTGCTGCCGAACATTGCCAAGATCTCCGACGACATTGCGATCGTGAAGTCGCTCAACACGGAAGCGATCAACCACGATCCCGCGATCACGTTCATTCAAACCGGCTCACAACAGCCCGGCCGACCGAGCTTGGGGGCGTGGCTCAGTTACGGCATTGGAGCAGGCAACGAAAACCTGCCGGCCTTCATCGTGATGATCTCACAAGGGAGCGGTAACAAAACCGATCAGCCGATTTTCTCACGCTTGTGGGGAAGCGGGTTCTTGCCGTCACGACATCAAGGAGTCCGTTTCCGCAGTGGTGACGATCCGGTGCTGTATCTTTCGAACCCGCCCGGAATCGACAGCGGCTCGCGGCGCCAAATGCTGGATGGGCTGGCCGAATTGAATCAGATCGCGGCGGACTCATTCGGCGATCCTGAAATCAATACGCGCATCGCGCAGTACGAAATGGCGTTTCGGATGCAATCATCGGTGCCTGACCTGACTGATCTTTCGAAAGAACCAAAACATGTACTCGACGCCTACGGCATTAAGGACGATGGCGTTGATGGCGGGTTTGCTCGCAACTGTCTGCTGGCACGCCGCATGGTCGAACGAGGCGTTCGCTTCGTGCAGTTGATGCACCGTGGCTGGGATCAACATGGCTCATTGCCGACGCAGATCAAAGGACAATGCCAAGACGTCGATCAGCCGAGCGCCGCGCTGGTTCGCGATTTGAAAGGACGCGGACTGCTCGAAGACACGCTTGTGATTTGGGGCGGCGAGTTCGGTCGCACGGTCTACAGCCAAGGAGCACTCACGCCCACGAATTACGGTCGAGACCATCACGGCCGCTGCTTCACGATGTGGATGGCAGGCGGCGGTGCGAAGCCCGGCATCACTTACGGCGAGACCGACGACTATAGCTACAACGTCGTGAAAGATTCGGTTCCAGTTCACGACTGGAACGCCACGATCCTGCACCTGCTGGGCATCGATCACACTCGACTCACCTTCCGCTTCCAAGGCCGCGACTTCCGTCTGACCGATATCCACGGCAACGTGATCCCCGGATTATTGGCGTGACCAGGGAGTCGCCGTTCGTTTGTGTGAGTACGTCTTTCGACTCCGAGTTGCAGCGAGGCCCGTTGAGTTGATGACGTCTCTATTGTCATGACTCACTGCGCGAAAATCTCTCCGCCGAGGTATCCCGCGTCGTTACCTAGCGACTCTTCTAGCCGCAGCAATTGGTTGTATTTGGCGAGCCTTTCGCTGCGGGCGACGGAGCCGACTTTGAGTTGGCCGGCTCCGGTGGCAACCACGAGATCCGCGATTGTGGTATCTTCGCTTTCGCCGCTGCGGGCTGACACGACGGGCCAATAGCCGCTGTTGATGGCGAGCTTCAATGTCTCAAGCGTTTCGGTCAAGGTGCCGATCTGGTTCAGCTTGATCAGAACGCTGTTGCCGACTTGTTGCTCGATCCCTTGCCGCAAGCGAGCTTGATTCGTGACGAACAGATCGTCGCCAATAAGCTGTACTCCGCCGCTGAGTCGTTCGGTGATTTCACGCCAACCGGTCCAATCATCCTCGGCCAACGGGTCTTCGAGGCTGATGATTGGATATCGCTCGATCCATCGTTCAAGAAGATCGATCAGTTGCTCGGCAACGAGCGGTTTTGGAGAGACGCTTGGAAGTAAGTAGGTGTTGTTCGCTGCATCGAAAAAGTGCGTACTGGCGACATCAAGCCCGATCGATACATCGTCGCCGGGGTGCAGTCCCGCCGCATCAATTGCTTCGACGACGATCTCGATGGCCTCTTCATTCGTGCGTAGCTTCGGACCGTAGCCCCCTTCGTCGCCGACTAGCACACCTTCGTGGCCTCGCTTTGAAAGTACTTGGCCAAGTCGACGATAGACCGTCACGATCCATTCAAACGCTTGCGAGTACGACTCAGCACCGACGGGCAGAATCAGAAAGTCTTGGAACTCCAATTGCCGTCCGGCGTGCAAGCCACCGGAGATCATGTTGACCATCGGCAGCGGCAGTAGCATGCCTCGTCCGAGGCCGCTTGTACGCTCTTTGTCCTGAATCTCCTCTGTCGGCCCAACAACCGACTGCCAGATTTCGCGAAAGCGATGAACTGGCGCGAATCCACGAGCTTCGGCTGCCGCATACGCCACGGCGAGCGAGGTACCGAGAATTGCGTTCGCTCCGAGCCGCGATTTCTGCGGCGTTCCATCGAGTTCAATCAGTCTTCGATCGACTTCCGCTTGATCGTCAGCGTCACAACCCACGAGCGCTGCAGCAATTTCTGTTTGCACGTTCTTAACCGCTTGTCGAACGCCCGTGCCATCGAGTCGCGCTTCACCTCGATCTCGCAATTCCACCGCTTCGAAACGTCCAGTGCTTGCACCACTCGGAACAATCGCACGGCCGGGGCGAGCCCCAGCGCAAGTCACTTCGACTTCGACGGTCGGTTTGCCTCGGCTGTCGAAGACTTCACGGGCATGAACCTTTTCAATACGACTTGTCATCTCAGATTACTCTCAGTTTGAAACCGATAACGCTTCCAGCAACAACCCATCAGCAGCAGACGTTAACTCAACGGTGCCGCCGTTTGCTGGGAGCAACAAGGTGTTTCCGGGCAGTAGCTGTTCCCGACTCATCGGCGATGATAACTCGACACTCCCGGCAATCAGCGAGAGGATTCGGCAGCGACCACAGTCTGTCAACTTGAACGAGGCTCGATTCAGTTGATGGCGTCGCCAAAGAAAATGCTCATTATGAATGATCTCTTCATGCCGAGTTGATCCCCCTGCCTGCAATGCGTTCGCGGCGAATAACTGCGGATCAAGCAATCGAGGTAACAAGGAGCTCTCTGGTTGACGCGAAAAATCGATGCATTGCAACGCCTCGTTGATATGTAATGCGCGACGATGACCGTCGGCATCGAGTCGATTCCAGTCGAACAGTCGAAAGGTGATATCGCTTGGTTGCTGGATTTCGGCGAGTGCGATTCCTCCCCCAATGGCGTGAACTGTCCCTGCTGGAACGGAGATCACGTCACCGACTCGCGCCTCAAAAGTGTTTAAGCACTCGGCGACCGTTCCTGAAGCAAGGTGTTGTTCGAACAGCCTTCGATCGACTCCCGGCATTAATCCGACTGACAGCTTGCTTCCCGGCTCAGCCGAGATGATCACCCACGCCTCCGATTTGCCATGCGGTCCCACATTCATCTGCGCGGCATGCTCGTCATTGGGATGAACTTGAACGGACAACAGTTCCGCCGCATCCAGGAACTTGAACAACAACGGAAATTGCTTGAGCGAGGCCTGTTCGCCGAGTAGTTCTCGGCTGTTCTCGCGAACCAATTCACACAGCGATTTGCCAGCGAATTTGCCACCGACGATTCGACTTTGGTCCGCACCCAAGTCAACAACTTCCCAACTCTCAGCCCATCCATCAACGTTGCCACGCAAGCACGCGGAATCGCCTTGCGCCAATTGGTCCCAAAGCCGCGATAGTTGCCGACCGCCCCACGGACGCTGCTTGATGATGGGCTGCAATCGAAGCGGTGGCATCATGCGAAGGAATATTTCACGTGAAGGAGTACGGCCGAGAAACCTGTGGAGCAGGTTGATCCACAAGTGGTTAAAGCAGTGACGAAAGTGATGAGGCCCACGGAAGACATTGAAGTTGCTTCATTCAGATTCAGCGATCGTGGCCTATCAAGGCTGAACTAGATGCCGCTTCAAAACTAGATCACTAACCCGAAGCGTGAGCGAGGGCATAAGTATTTCAAGCGTAGAATCGCCCTCGCTCATGCTTCGGGTTAGTTTGGAAACCGCTTCAAATACTGTGGCTGCAAACGCTTTGCCTTCGCGTCTTTTCGTGTCTTCCGTGGGCAAAATCCCTCCCACGAAATCCTTAGTTCCTCGCCAACTTCCAGCGATGCTTGGTTGGCTTGGCCAATTCATAGACTTCGGCTTGCTTCGCCTTGATCTGTTCCATTCGCTTGTTGAGCTCCGCCGGTTTTCGTTCGGCGACAACATCTGCCAACCAATCCGGCGCATTGAACATCACGACTCCTCGAAAGCGTTGATGGACCATTCCGTTCTTGGCGTTGATTGCGTCAAAGACTTTCTGAGCTTGCGCGTGAATTGGGCCTGTTGTGACATTGCCGACGTTCACTCCCGCTTCGAGTTGCTTCGATGAGTACGCAGCGACTTCGGTCCCATCGATCAACAGTTTGTAATTCCCTTCGGCGAGTCCAGTGACCTTAAGCCCGTACCAGTTGAGATCTTTGAGGTCATTGAGGTACGGCAGCAGCGTCACCCAATCTTTCTGGACGGGAATCGGCAGTGATTCGTCGAGTCGTTCAAAGGTCACTTCATCGACCGCGAGTTCTGAGGCTGTGACCGCACACCCTTGCGCTTTCACGTCTTTCTTGGCGACGTCAATTGACAGGTCGCTGACCATTGCCGGAGCCTTCAACCCCGTGAGGATTGCGTGTGCCATCATCATTCCGCCATTGGATGACGTATGAAAACCGTCACCGAAAGGAATCACCGTTTTGGCTTCGTCTTTCTCCATCCGCTCGAGTTCACCGCGAGTAATGGCATATTGATCAACGAAGCTGGCACCATGCTTCGCGGCCAAACCGCTCAAGGGGGCGTAAAACTGCTTCTGAGTTTCGAGATACAGCTTGAACCGTTCCTGCACACGACGGTCGACTGCGTTAGGTGATACCAACGCGACTCGCGCGCCGGCGGCCTTCGCGTCCGCCAACATTCTTTCTGTGTTCTGAAGGTACGGCTTCTGTCGGTTCTCATCGAAGTTGCCGTAACCGGCGTCATTCATCCCGAAGTTGATGGTGATCGCAGTCGGCTTCTCTGCAAGCACGTGCGAGGCAAACCGCCCTGCCCCACCGGTTGCGGTATCGCCGCTGATGCCAGCATTCATGAAGAGGATATTCCACTTTGGAAATCGGGTCGTCAGATATAGCTCGATGTCGGTCGAATACTGATATTGCTCCGTGATGCTGTCGCCCAAAAACATCACGCGGTCACCGGCCTTGAAGAAGAAGTCCTTCGGTTCCTCCGCACGAACGGCAACAGCAGTCAGTAACAGGCAGCACACAGTCAACATCAGCAATCGCTTCATGGTTGATCCTTCACAATGAAAAAGTCACGTCGAGTTTATGAAGAACGGCGATCCAAACCGTTCGCTCGCGTGATTGAACTGGATGCGAACGATTTGGAAAACCGTCCTGCCAAGAAAATCCGTGACGAATGCGGAGATCAATCAGCCTTCAGACGGCTTAATCGTCGCTCTGTCCAATGAGCCTCGTCGTCCAAGTGCAATTGGCGATAGACGCCTAGTAATCGCTCCTCGCGTTCTCGCGGATTGAAGCCGATGCTCGATTGCAGTTTTCGTAAGCAAACTGGGCACGCATGCATTGGCCGAGAATCGCTTTCGGCGAGGCTGTTGCTGCCGTTCACGACGCAGGTGAAAAACGTGCAATGATGCATGCCAAACATGTGGCTGATCTCGTGAGCCAGAGTTCGACAACTTCGTCGAAGAATCAGGGTATCGACATCGGCGGGAATCGGATCGTTAAAGAACGCGGGATCGAAGCGAGCAAAACTGAAGACCCCGACTCGCGTTCTGAGCGTTGCTTGGCCAAAGACGTAATTGAGATGGCCTCCCGAATACAGATCGTTCAAGGTGATCCCCAGCAGGCAAAATGCGTCATCAGGAAGCTGTTGTTCGAGCAACCGCATGAGATCGGTCGCCAGCATTTGCCGCTTCTGCGTGTTGGGATTCACGCGAATCGGAACCACTCCCTCGGCAAGCGGCATCGGTGGCAGCAGTTTGGCTTCGAGCGTGAAGTAGGCTTCGGTGAATTCTCGGAGCGGCTCTAATTGAGCTATTTGCAGCTCTGTGATTTCGCCCATCGCGACCAGGTAGAGCACACGCCGCTGTTGATCCGGTCGATTGGGCTCAGCTTGGCGAAACTCGTTGAAGGTTTGGCCCCCTTCATGATTATTCGCGAGCCAATCATCAGGTCCCGGCTTTGGCATTGGCGGGAAGTCATCGCCAGGATCAAGGTAGCGTTGCAACTCCGGAGTGAGCTGACTCGTTTCGTCAATCGCCGCCTTGCGAACATCTGCAGACGGCGGGACAAAATTCAGCAATGAGTCATCGTCAGCGACGGGCGGCAATCGCACACGCAACCACACGGCGACAACCACAAGCAGCAACAATGCAGCGATTGCCTTTGCCTTACGTCGCATCCGCGCTTGGAGAGGTTTATGAGAACAATGGGAAGCATGATGGCGGCTTCCGTCAGGCTTCCAGTCACTCCCCTGAATCCCATCGCTTTCGGCAATTGCCCGAATCAACAGCCTTACTTCAGCGACCAGTAATCCACGACGCAGACATCATCGACGTGCGGGCCGACCACTTTGACGAAATCTTTATGAGCCGGATGTGGCAAGTATTCGTCGCGACCTTTTTCGTCAGCGAACGTCACGAAGAAGCAGTGACTAAATCCCTTCGACTTCCCTTCGGGGCTGACATCGGTCCCCCATTCAAAATCGCGGATCGAGCTGATCTTGCTCGGCAAACCACGGAATGCGTCTTCGATTTTCTTCACGTCGGCTTTGTCCGTCCCCTCTTTGAACTTGAAGAGGACCACATGTCGCAGCACTTTTTTCGGAGCATCTTTCGGTTCGGCAGCCGTTTTGTCACTGGTGATCACGCTCATGATTCCCGCCATCACAACTGCCGAGAGAGCAGCCGTCCAAAATGTTGATCGCATGGTTCATTCCTGATTTTCAAGAGAAGCGGCGACGGGCAGAAGTGCTCGTCCAACGGTTAAGTGGACTCTTTGAGGACGTCGTATCCCATGTAAATGACGACTGCCGCGCTGATGAGGAACATGATGTCGAAGACCATTTTGCCGGAATACGGGATCCCCAAAACCATGTCGACAACCGCCGTGACGGCAACAAGGCCCGCAGCGGCCATCGAACCCAGAAGCATGTTTTTGATCTGCTTTGACATGGAAAAACTCGCGGTAGCTCACGGAGCGATCAGTAAAAGTACGGAACGGCATCAGAACCGATTTCGGCGAGTGAGTATAGAGACCTCGCCAGCCGTAACTCCAGCGCGTCACGACTCGCTGGTACATGCGAGCTTTGTGGCTTCATCTCCGCCAAATAAAAGGTCCAGGAGTTAAGAAAAGTCCCATCCCGATCACGTTGACGTGCGGAGCAGCCCCTCAGGGATAGTCGTCTGTGCTGGCTGGCGGCATCGTTCACCACGATGCCCAGAACTCATTCACCGCGCAGCAACTTCACGACAAAATGTTCTGATTGCGAAACATTCTGGCAAAGCCACCCTCAATTTCCACAGCAATGATTCATTGCATCAGCAAAACATCGCTGAAATGACTAGGCCAAGAGGATTGATGGGCTGATTCGCCCATGTCAATCTAATAAAGACTGGGCGGTACTGCGCTAAGGTTTTCTGTTCAGTATTTCTGTTTCTGAATTCAAGTTCGCGTAAGCCCACGTTCCCAATGAAATAAAAACGGCCGGTGAGTGCATACCGCCAAGCACGACTCACCGACCTGAAAGACGCCCGACGTTTGAACCGAGGTTCGACGCGCCGGTCGCTTTTTGTTTTTGCATCCTAACCCGAACTAATCCTTAGCAAGTCCGACCAATCATCAAAAATCTGAAAGTTGCGGAAAGAGGCTCGGCTCGTTTGAGAGGCCGGTCATCTCGTTAGTGATTCTGCTGATGCCGTTGCTTCGGCAATTATTTGTTGGTGTTCGTATCCGTCCGATCGTTCTGCTTACTCGAATTTAGAAAGTGCAACATGATTTTCACCCCAGCCAGTTTGATTCGAAATTTGTTCGCATCCCGCAAGTCGGGAGCTTCGCGCGAAAAACGCTTGAGAGGATTTCAGTCGCGGCAGTTGAATCGCTCGGCGCAATGGAGTTGGGTGGTTGCTCCACGAGCAGAGGTGTTGGAGAACCGCACTCTTCTGTCGGCGATCACGATCTCTGTCGGCGATCACGATCGTTGATGGGCTTCTGGAATATACGAGTACGACTGCAAACACGCTGACTGTCACCCTCGTAGACCAGGGTGATGCCGACCCAGCAAATGACGTCTATCGATTTGTGGACTCAGAAAACATCAATGTCACCGGTGGGGAGGGCGTCACGGGTTCGGGGACAACGACGGTCAACGTTCCTGTCGCCGAAGTCACTTCGGTCAGCATCGACATGGGAGACGATGGATCGGCTACGATCGGTGGTTTGACGCTGGAGGGCGATCTTACCGTCATCGCCAAATCGCTGGTGCTCGACAATGGTGGTATCAGCAGCCAAAACACCATCACCATCGAAGTCGTAAAGACCATCACCAACGCCAATGACGAAGTTGAGGGCATTGCTCTTTCGGCGACGGACTTGGTGATGACGACGACTGGGTCAGGCAGCGCGATTGGCACCAGCACGACACCAATCACGACTTCGCTCGGATCGCTCACTGCGATCACCAACGATGGTGGTGTCTTCGTGGCCGACTTCAGATCTAACGACGAAGACAGCGGGCTGGTCATCAGCAATGTGCTCGTCAAAGAAAATGGCTTTGCCCCACTCGTTAACGGCAGTAATCAAGTCGTGGTGAGAGATTCCGATTCCGATTCCAATCCCGGAGCCGGATCATTCGACTTCGTGATCTCCTCCAATGGGAACATCGTTGTGCAGACAGTGACGGCACCGGACACGGTCACCATTGTTGCAAACGGTGGCATGATCCTGGACGCCAACCAAGTCACTGGCAATGTCTTGGGTAGAACGGTCACTTTGACCGCCGAAGAATCCATTGGTCAGCAGCCTGACCCCCTGGAGATCAGCGCGGAAAACATCAGTGCGACGACCACAGATGGCTCCATTTACCTGACCAACGGAATTCTCGGCACGTTGACATCAATCATCGCTGGCGGTGAGGAACAAGACATTGAAGTGTCCGCCTCTTCCTCCAGTTTGAGGGTGGGTGTCATCACGGCTGATGGCGACGTCACCATCAAGGCCGAAGGTGGTGCGCTGACCGATAGCAACGCCGCAGCAGCCAATATCAGTGGCGGAAGCTTGGTCCTGGTTAGCAAATCAGGAATCGGAACATCGGGTGACTCATTCGAGACCACGGTCACCGAAATTGACGCCACCGTGACGGATGTGGGCGCCAAGGTTTTCATCACGGAATCCAATGGACTCGACACTGTCGCGGCCACGACCAACGACGGCAACGTCACGATCACATTCACGGGCGGGCAACTCTCGTTCGTCGCCAGCACTGACCTGCTCAACGGAGCAGGAGCGGAAATTTCGTTCGAGAACACCAGCGGTGACGTGAAGTTGGGAGTGGTTGATGCGGGAGACGCGAGCATCAGAATCAAGGCATTTGGCGCGATCAAGGATGATACGAATGATGCCAATGCAGACCTCATCGGGAGCACCGTCACTCTGATTTCATCCACCGGCATCGGTGCTTCAGGAAACGAGATCGACACAAACGTCGACTCACTAACGGCGCAGACTTCGGGCGACGTTCACATCCGCGAAGTAGATGCCCTGTCACTCACGATCACGGGACCCAGCAGCAACATCAATGTCCGCAACGCCGACGGAGACCTCACTCTGAACGCGGTCGAGGCAACGGGAACCGTCACACTGCAATCAGCGGGAGCGATTCTAGATGGCAATCTGACTGGCACCAACATCTTTGGTAGCTCGCTCAGCATTACCGCTGCAAACGGGGTCGGCACGGGCACTGAGGCAATCGAGACGTCGGTTGAGACGTTGACGGCAGATGGTGGTGAAGGCGGCATCTTCTTGGCGAACAAGAAAACGCTGACCGTGACTTCGGCAACGGCGGGAGGAAGCAACATCACGATCTCGTCAGTCGGAGATATCACAGTCAGCGACGTGACTGCTGAAGGTCAAACCGTGACCCTCACGGCGGTGGGCCGGCTCCTCGATGGAAATGCGGGCGCACTCAATATTTTTGCGAGCCGTGCGGTCGTGTCCGGAATGAATGTTGGGGCCAGCGACAACAAGCTGGAGACGAGCGTCGAATCATTGAACGCCGCATCGTCAGCCGGCGGAATTTTTGTGAGTAACACCGGGTTAGAGAGCCTGGCACTCAAGGCGGTTGCAGCCGGACAAGATGCTCCGATCGATATCGATCAAGCGGGCGACATTGTTCTCGACGTGGCCACCGCGAAAGGTGACGCCGTCAAGTTGGTTGCGACCGGCTCCATCACCGATGGGAACGACACCGACACAACCACGCCGGTGAACATTGCCGCCAAATCGCTGGATATCACAGCTCCAGATGGGATCGGCACGGAAGAAAACCCATTGGAGTTGGATGTCGATCAAATTCTCGGACTGAATGGTGGCGCGGGGGGAAACAAGATTTCCAACGCGGGACCGTTGCAGATCTTTGAAGAGGCGCTCGAAGCCGAAGGGACGGGCGATCTCGTCTTCGAGGCTGTTGAAATCACGATCGTGGACATCGCCGATAATCGAGCACTCGTCGCGGCTGACCGAAATGTTGTGTTCCGCACATCGACGGGGCATATCGTGATGAACGACCAGAACGACACGATCGAAACCCAAGGGGAAGGCTCAATCACCGTTGTGGCCGGTGTCAGCCTTGGTTTCCGTAGCGTGGCCGTGCTGGGAAATCTGAAGACCGAAGGTGCTCCGATCACGGTCATCGCGGACAGCCATATCACCATCGGGCTGTTGGACGCGGGAGACACGGGCGACGTCGTCGTTGACGCTCGCAAGGGTGTCATCATTGACGGCAACGGCGACGTCTACAACGTGATTGGCCACGACATCAACATTAGTGGAGACTACTCTTCGGTTCGTCAGTACGAGTTTGAGGAAATCACTCGCATCGCAGATTTCGCCGGGAAGCGTGGCGAGGCCGCCGCCAAGAAGACTTCTTACGAAGCGTTCTTTGCACAAGCGGTGCTTCTGACCCAGGCAGAAGCGAGGGCACAGCAGACCTATGACGATGCGGTGATCGATTCTAATAAGAAGGACGATGCCTATGCCGCAACATCTAAGACTGTAAAAGACTTTAATATTACCCAACTCGTTTTGGGCGGGGTCGCTATGGCCCTCTCGGTGACCGCGGACATCGTGGGTGCAGTCGCAGCAGCCGCACAGGCCGTTCCATTTACCGGTGACGGCGGGTCGGCGACGGCCGCTCAGATCGTGATTATTGCGAGAGATGTCATCCAGATCGCCCAGTACGGGATCAGCGTCAAACAGTTTCATGCAGGTCTGGATGACGCCACCGCAGAGGGCAACGCGGAAGATGCGAGCGAGGCCGAAGCGGCGGCATTGAGCACGTTGACATACTCGACGGAAGTGAAATTTGCCGCGCTGGAGGCGACCTCGATCGCGCTGGCGGCCCACATTAAGGCGGACATCGCTCGCGACGCTTCGGGCCGAGTCAGTGATCAGTCCACGATTGCCTTCGAGCAAAACAACGTGCTGTCCACTCCGAACCAACAGTTCGGCATCCGCTCGTCAGGCTTGGCGACGATCGACATTCCTGACAGCCAAGTGGCCCTGGACATGCAAGGCTCCGTCATCGTCAACAATGGGAAGGGCAATCTGACACTAACTTCCTACGAGGTCGGCATCGCCGGAACGACTCCAGTTGTCGGCGAGTCGAACTACGATCAAGTCATCGTTCCCGGTAACTTCAAAACCACGACGATTACCAATGCGGTGCTGACCTTCGAGAACACGTTTGGCACCACTCCAGGTGGCAAGCAGGTCTACAGGATCATCGACAGTACCGGTATCGGTTCGAGGGTTGTCGGAAAGTTCCAGTACCGTGGAGTCACGCTCAACGAAGGGGACTTGTTGACGGTTGAGAAGAGCATCTACCGCATCAACTACAACCCCGCCGGCCAAAGCGGCGACGTCATCCTCACCGAAGTGCCAGGCACGACAGCGGCAACCCTAGACGACGATGGGACACTCACCATTACCGACATCCGTCGTTCCAGGACCGATCCAGGGACCAACGATCGGCTGACGCTGTTTGTCGATCCCAACGGGAACGTCGTGATTCACGATCCTAAGAACGGCATCATCCCTTCGGATGGCGTGGAGTCCGGCATGGTTTCTCTGGCCTCGCTGACGAAGATTGTCGTCAACACTGGCGATGGTACTAACTCGCTGACGATCGACTTCACGAACGGTAGTCCAATTCCAGTCGATGGATTGGTCTACAACGCTGGCAAGACGGGAGGGACCGACTCACTGGTGCTCAATAACATCGGCTCGGAATTCGCTTCGCTGACTTATCAAGCAACCAATCGGAACGACGCCCAGTTCATACTGGAGCCGGTCTCGTCGTCACTGCCTACCGTGATAACGATGATCAACCACATCGAATCGATGAAGCTGACCGGTACTCAAGCCGACAACGTGACCTTTGATTTGCCTGCCACCAACGACTCTGTGACGTTTTCTGACGCACCCGAAGCTGGCATGGAACGCTTTACCTCGACCACCACTCCTGGATTGGACTTCAGCGTCGTCGGCATGAAGGCCCTGACCATCAACGGCAGCAACGGTAATGACAGCTTGAGGATTCTCAGCCTCGATCAGGCATTCGATGCGACATTGAAGCTCACCGGCGGAGACGGAAATGACACCATCGACGCTTCCGGTGCCAGGAAGAGAGTCGGTAACGCTTTGGCCGGTGTTAGTACGCTTCAGTTTGGTGGAGACGGCAATGATCGGCTCACCGGCGGAACTGGCAACGACACCCTCTTGGGCGAAGTTGGCAACGACACTCTCGTTGGCGGTGATGGGAACGACGGCCTCAACGGAGGAGTGGGGAACGACAGCCTCAGCGGCGGTAATGGCCACGACATCCTCGTCGGTGACGATGGAACTAACGACTCAGGAACACTCGACGGTGGAAATGACACGCTGTTGGGTGGCGCCGGTGCCGACATTTGCCTTGGTGGCGGTGGTAACGACAGCATTGATGGCGGAACCGCTCCAGGTACCGGTGACGGGCAGAGAGATACCGTTGCTGGCCATGAGGGAACGGACATCATCAAAGACCTGATCGCGGAAATCGACGAAAACTTCACGTTCGATTTCGACGATCTGCTGGTGTGAGGCAGTCGGGGCAAGTCGTCATTGAAATGCCCCGAAGGAACACGATCAGGTGACTTGAACTCCACGTTGCGAGCCCGGCTTTTCACAAAAGCCGGGCTTTTTTCGTGTGGTGATGAAATCAAATTTGACAGCCCTGACGGCGATTCCCATGACGAATTGGGAGCGAGATTGATTCTCCTCCCAAGAAATAGCTGCGCAGTTACACGTGCCAAGACTTCCGAAGTTGGGCTTCCCCGCGTTCGATGGGCGCTGGGTTAGGGATGTAACAGACAGGGTGACATGATCAGGAACTCCGCTGGAGTTGGTATTGCCGTGGGCGAGTCATTTTCGCCGTGAGTGGACGTGGAACTCAAAACAGACGCTCACGGCGAAAACTGTTCTCGACGGCCGAGCGATCCAACGGGGGCGGGCCGCGGTGAGAGGCGGTTACGCGGCTTCCTCAAAGGCGAGCGGGGACACATCGCCCAAGGCCGAATGCCGTCTCTCGCGGTTGCAAAACACTTCGATGTCATCGAACAGGCTCGCGTTGCGGCTTCGCGAGTTTCGTAACTTTCGTGATGCACCAACTCCTTCTTGAGCGCCGTGAAGAAGCTCTCGACCGGAGCGTTTGAGGACTATCGTCCTTGGCCTGCATCCTCGCTGATTGCTCGGCGGCCTCGGTTGATTCCCAGCAGTTGCCTTTGCGGCTCATGCTGCATTCGATGTCGTGTTGCGTGAGCACGCCTTGATAGTGCTCGCTGGCGTACTGCACGCCACGATCCGAATGCGCCATCAAGCCCGCGTCGGGGAGTTCACCTGAGACGGCCATCTCCAACGCATTGACCACCAGTCGGCTGTCGATCCGCTCCGACATTGACCAGCCCACCACCTTGCGAGTGAACAAGTCGATGACCGCCGCCAAGCACAACCAGCCCTCCAGAGTTGCGATGTACGTGATGTACGCCATCCATTTCTGATTCCGCTTTTGGGCCGTGAAGTCCCAATTCAAAACGTTTTCAGCCACGGGCTGCGTATGATTCGAATCGGCCGTCGCCACGCGGAACTTGCGCTGCGACTTGGCGCGGATGCCGGCTTCTCAAATCGCTATCCCGCTACTATCGCAAGTTACCCGGCATCGCGCAGTCATACTTGTCACAAGAGCACATTTACGAAAAACCATTCGCACAAGCGGAGCGCCAGAAGCGACATCACGGTCAAGACAAGACGCCCAGCCTTTTTGAAGAGCTGGGCGATTACGATTGACTGATTCGTGATCGCTGCGAAGGCAATCCGCCGAACTCCCGCAGCGCTTCATACACATCAGTGTTCGTGGTGCTGGCGAGGTTCAGGCGGCGGGCTTTGTCGGACCTTGGGAGCTTGAGGATGTTGTCGTGGTCGTTCTCCGCCGATAGTCTGCTCTCCGTGCATTTCGATTGCGTGTTTCAGCCACTCTGAGTCGCCACTTGAAGGAGATTTCTCATGCGTCGCGGACTGTTAGCGGTTTGGGTTGCGAGCGTTCTGATGAGCCAAGTGAGTTTTGTTGTCGCCGAAGATCTGGCGAAGCCAAGTGGCGAGTCGATCGTTTCGCCTGATGCGAAGCTGGAGCATCTCTTCACTCGCTCAGCGAAAATCGAAGGGGGCCTGACGGAAGGCCCGGCAGTCGCTCCGGATGGTGCCATTTATTTTTCTGACATCCCGTTCGGCAAAGATCCAGGGAAGATCATGAAGTTCGATCCCAAGACGAAACAGACGACTGTCTTTGCTGAAGACAGCGGCAAATCGAACGGTTTGATCTTCGACTCGAACGGTCATTTGCTTGCGGCGGAAGGAGCTGATTTTGGTGGTCGCGGTATCTCTCGCTGGGACGTGAAGACTGGCAAGAAGACGGTGCTGGCTGATCGCTATCAAGGAAAACACTTCAACGCGCCCAACGATATCTGCGTTGATGGTCAGGGACGGATCTATTTCACCGACCCGAAGTACGTCGGAGCTGAACCACGCGAACAAGAACACCGGTCGGTTTATCGAGTTGACGCTGATGGCACAGTGACGGAGATCACTCACGAAGTCGGCAAGCCGAACGGGATCGCCTTCAGTCCTGACGGCAAGACGATGTATCTCGCCGATCACGACAACGGCGTCGATCGGATCGGTTCCGACGAGAAACCAAAGCCGGGAGCGATGAAGATCTATGCCTTTCCAATGGGAGCTGACGGCAAGGTCAACGGCCCGCGCAAGACCATCGTCGATTTCGGTGATCAATCGGGATGCGATGGAATGGCGGTCGATGAAAAAGGAAACATTTACCTCACATCACGCGGCCTGAAGCGTCCTGGCATTTTGGTCGTTGATCCAACAGGCAAAGAAGTCGCTTTCATTCCGACGGGTGTTCCGAATCAGAAACCAGACTCACTGGTTGGCTTTCCCAGCAACGTGGAATTTGGTGTCGGCGATGAGGCCAACGTGCTCTACATCACGATCGACAAAAGCTTGTACCGGATTGCTCTGAAGGTGAAAGGCTTTCACGTGCAGTACGTCAAGAAATGAGACGAACGCGATGGAAACCGGTAGTCTGACGCGTCAGCAAAAGCTCAGGACATTGTGCCGCGACTTCTGTCGGTCGGCCTACCGGTTTGTGTTTCCTCCCGCTTGTCCTTTGTGTCATGACGAAGTCGATGCCGCGTCGCGCGAAGTCGATGGTCGTTTAGTGACTCCCGTTCTTTGCGAGGGTTGTTCGGCGGAGGTGAACCCTCCGCTGGGCAACCGTTGTATGAGATGTGGCATCCCAATCGGGCCCTTTATTCGCAGCGAAGAAGGCTGTTCGACCTGCCGCAATTTGAGCTATCGGTTTGATCGTGTCATTCGCCTCGGTATCTACGACGGTTTGCTGCGTGATGCCTGCATTCGTGGAAAGTCCTCACATACTCAGCCGATCAGCGCGGCTTTGGCAAACTTGTTATGGCTTTCCGAGCGTGAGAACCTCGAAGCCGTTAGGCTCGATCTCGTCGTGCCAGTTCCACGGTTTTGGACGAGGCGGCTGACTCAATCGCATCACCAAGCCGAAACGATTTCGCGAGTCTTGGCTCAACGCTTACTGGTGCCGCACGCGCGAACGTTGCTGCACAAGACGCGACTGACACCAGACCAATCGGAGTTAACGGCATCTCAGCGTCGTAAGAACTTACGCGGTGCGTTCGCAGTCTGGTTTGGTCATCGTCAAATCTCAGGCAAGACGATCTTGCTCGTTGACGACATCCTGACGACCGGGACGACTGCGAATGAATGCGCGAAGACGCTGCTCAAAGCGGGAGCCAAACGAGTCGTGGTCGCCACGATCGCGGTAGTGCCGCCGTATCGGCATTGAGCAACGCCGCTCATCCGCCGAGCGCAATCCTTGTCATGGCGATCTGGCCGGCGAAGCAGACATCGACGTCGTGCTCCGGAGTACGCGGGCGATCTCGATACACGCCGCGATAATGTAGGCGACCGTCGCGGTGTTCGTAGCGGACATCGTGACGATTCACGTCGAGCGAACAGAGCACCAAATCTGGTTCTGGATGAGGTGGCTCCCAAATCGGGAAGTTGACATTCCAAAACTCCAAATCTGGCGGAGGTGCGTCGAGCAGTTTCGACAGCACTCGTCGTAACAGTCCCGCTCGAGGAGTCCAATTCACCGCGTCTTTGCGACCGACGTACTGCGACAACGCAATTCCGGGCGTTCCCAACAGCACCCCTTCGCGAACAGCCGCAACCGTTCCGGACATGTAGACATCAACGCCGAGGTTGCCGCCGTCGTTAACGCCGGAGAGCACCCAGTCCACATCCACATTCAAATGTTGCAACGCAACTCGCACACAGTCGGCGGGAGTTCCATCACAAGCAAACCGAGACGGAGCGACTTCGGTGAGAGACAACGGTCGCTCGTTGTTGACCTGATGTCCGCAACCCGAACGAACACCGTCTGGTGCGACCACAATGACTTCGCCAAATTCCGCCGCAACTTCAGCGAGTAGATTCAATCCGGGAGCCGTGATGCCGTCGTCGTTGGTTAATAGAAACTTCATGGGGTGTTACTTTCGTGAGTGAAATTTTTCGACGGTATCGTAGCGACGTCCCAACGCGACGCGAATCGCGCAGTCACCACGTGTGACGCTCGACCAACTCAACCGGCTCCTCTAACTTTCCGCACCATCTCAAGGTGATCTCCACGAATAGACGGTCAATCAACTTTTTGAAAGAGGACAGCATGAGTCAGCGAATTGTGATGCGCACGGGAGAAGCACTGGTTGAAGCAGCACCGGCATGGTCGGCGGCAGAGCCAGAAGTGATTATCGGCGAACTCGACGGCCCGGTGGGCCACGCGATCGCGAATTTGATCGGCGACCAAATCAAAGGGCACTCGCGCGTGTTTGCGATTTTGAATTGCGACGTTCAAGTCCGTCCCGCGACGGTGATGGTCAGCAAAGTGACCGTCAACAATGAAAAATACACCAACATACTGATGGGAACCGTTCAAGCCGCGATTGCCAACGGAGTGCTCGATGCTGTTCGAGCGGGCGACATCCCGAAAGAAAAAGCCAACGACCTGGGCATCATTGTTTCCGTGTGGCTCGACCCCAGCGTCGTGAACGTCGAGATCGACCACAACGTCCTGTTCCAAACTCACCGCGCAGCGATTGCCAAGGCGATCCATAAGGCGATGCACTGCGAGCCGACGATCGACTGGCTCTTGGAAAACCAAGACAAAGTGACGCACTGTTTCCATCAAATGGCGATCGATGGCCAGATTTGATTTGAGGGAAGTGTTAATCGCAAAGACGCAGGGGCGCAAGGACGCAAAGATTTTCGACAACTGATATTTGAAGTGGTTTCAAAACTAGTTTTGGTTGTAGCCACGTTCGCCAGAATGTGGGGGATTTCGCGACGTTTCCCACGTTCTGGCGAACGTGGCTACGGTTTTGAAATCATTTCTTCTCTTCTCTTTGTGTCTTCGTGCCTTTGTGTGAGATCTCTTTCAAATCAAGCTGGTTGGCGGACTTTCGCTTTTGTGAGTGCCTCCACGATTTGCTTCAAATCGCTCTCGCCCCCAAGCAACACAGGGTGATGCAACACGAGCAGTGATGAATCGGCTCGTGTTGCGTTTGTTAAGTCATTGACCGCTCGATAACGGCTCTTGCTATGGGTGAAGTGCAATGCTCGGAAGCCGGGATCGAGTGCGACCCCTTCGGCTCGCATTGCACAGGCAAACTGATCGCGTGAGAGACCGACGAACTGAGCCGCGTCGTACCAGAACCCAAGCTTATAGAAACCGGGTTGTGTGGCGCGCGTGCTCACAATCGGAAAGTCCAATGACAGCGATGACTGACTACAGGCGCTCGACGGAACGAAGCTGCTCAAACCATTGATGCCTTGCAGTAGCTCAAGAAGCAATCGAACGTTTTTCGTTCGCTGCTGATTTCGTTCGGTCAACCGTTCTAACTGAGGCAGAAGAACTGCGGCTTGCAGTTCCGAAAGAGGGTAAGAGTCGTTGCCTCGGAACGTATGCAATCGAATGCGTTGCACAATGGCGGCGTCGTTCGTGAAGAGTGCCCCGCCTCGCCCTGCTGTCAGCAACTTGCTCCCTCCGAAACTCAGAATGCCGATATCTCCCCATGTGCCAGCGATACGACCATGAATCGTCGCCCCTGGCATTTGAGCAGCGTCATCAATCACGGACAGTCGATACTGATCAGCGAACGCTCGAACGGCGGGCATATCGACAACTCCGCCATGTAAGTGCGACGCGATGATCGCCTTGGTCTGTGGTGATCTGGCGGCCTCAAGCTGAGTCACGTCGAGCTGCCCGGTCAGCGGATCAATGTCGACTAAGACCGGCCTCGCTCCAACTGCAAGCACGTTTTTGAAGTTTCCCTCGAAATCATACGCAGCCAGGATGACTTCATCGCCGTCACCAATTCGCAGGCCGCGTAATGCAAGCTCAACCGCCGCAGTCCCGCTGCACGTGAGCACAACATGCTCTTGCGAGTGCATCTCCGCGAGTCGTTCGCTCAACGCCTTGCAATGCGGCCCGTGATACTTACCCCAACTGCCGTCTGCGAAGGCACCAGTTAATGCAGTTTCAATAGCAGGATCCGACAATGGCCATGCGGGTGGACCTTCCGGACGAACCGCTCGGCCGCCGTTGATTGCCAAGATATTTTCGGTCTCGTTTGACATGATCGGATTATGGTCAGCAGCACTCATGAGTTCTCGCAAATCTGTCGGCGAACATAGCGACAATACGATGGCCGCTGAGTTCTGCGATCGCAAGGAAGTCTTTCCAGATCGGGATTCCGCGTTCTCGCCGAATGGTGAT
>CAIJTL010000267.1 GCA_903823545.1 uncultured Planctomycetaceae bacterium | reverse complement strand
TGCCATTCGTGTCGTGCAACAGAGTGCCGGCGATATCTCCCACGAGCAGTTGTCTGGCTTCGAGTGTCTCTGCCGAGAAAGACCGTCGGCCATTTAAGGACGACGAACGACGCAGCGAAGATTGACGGTTCTTGTTCAATAGATTCTTCAGCCAGTGCATCTTGAGGTTCATCTTTTGTTCCTTTTCACTTTTTTATTCGGCGGACAATTTCGTTCGGCAGACAACAACGGCCAGCGGCATATCAACCACAATTGAGATCGCGTCCTTCATCGAAGTGTTGATCGATTCGACGCGATCGGACTTCATTTCACTCAACCGTACTTAGCAAATCACAACTTCTTGCAAGCGGTCACCCGCATCTAATCACAAACTCACAAAGCCCTGAGCATCGCGGGGAAAGCCCACTTCGAATTGCAATTTCTTGACCAAATACCCTGACAAACCACTTCGGTGACTCCCTCGCGTTCGACTTTGATCGGCATCAGTTGATGCGACCGACTTCATCTCGAAGCCCTCCTCAGCAACATCGTCGTAACAGTACGAACGAGATGACTCGCTGGATGCCGGGGGTTCTTCGAGAAATGCCGACGTGCTGCCGGGGATTACCCTGCAAACATTTTTTGCCGTGCGAATGAGCGTGACGACCAGCAATGCTTCAACGATGATGTGGTCATGAAAGCCACACGCACGAAAGTCTGGTACATCCTCAAACCTTGGCGACTGTTTTTGGTTGTCATGGGACTCATCTTCGCGGTCGAAGCGGCAGTGATGTTGTTGCTGCCGGTGTTGCTTCCGACCAGTGCAACCACTTTTCATACGGCGGTATTCGATGCTTGCTTGCTGACCGGAATGCTCGCCCCCGCGATGTGGTGGCTGATCATTCGGCCGCTGCGATCATTGATCGCCACACGCACAGAATTGTTGGCTCGAGTGCTCACCGCTCAAGAGGAAGAGCGAGGCCGAATCGCTCGCGACCTGCATGACAGCTTGGGCCAATCACTGACCTGTTTAACGGTCGGACTGCGAGCGGTGGAAGAACGATCGACCGACGCAGATGTCCGTCAACATCTCCAAGAATTACGTCGAGTTGGTGCCGACGCGCATCAAGAGATTCGCCGCCTGGCAACGGGGCTGCGTCCCAGTGTTCTCGATGACGTCGGTTTGTCCGCTGCACTGGAGCGGCACTTCGATGACATCCACAAAGTCCAAGGATTAGTCACCAAGTTGGATTTGAGAGGGCTCAGCATTGAGCGGTTTCCGCGAGATATCGAGACCACGCTCTATCGCATCGTCCAAGAAGCGACATCGAATGCCATTCGACATGGTGGTGCGACAGAGATCCAATTGGTTGTGCAGCGCAATGCGAAAACTCTTGAACTCGTGCTTCACGACAACGGTTGTGGCTTCGACCCAATCGCGGCCTTTCGAGGTTGTCGCGAGTCGCGCTCATTTGGACTCTGCAGTATGCGTGAACGAGTCGATTTATTATCGGGTACGCTGCATGTCGATTCTGCCATCGGTGCCGGGACAACGGTCAAAGTCCAGATTCCAGTCCCATATCAAAGTGCATAACGGCTCGCAGTTTTTCGGAGTCACCTGAATGTCCAAAATCCGAGTGTTGGTTGCTGACGACCATGCCGTCTTGCGGTCTGGATTGCGTCTGCTCATCAACACGCAGTCTGATATGGAAGTCGTCGGTGAAGCGGGAACGTTCGCTGAAACCATAGAGGCTGTCCGCAAGATTCGTCCCGATGTCATTTCACTCGACTTAGAAATGCCGGGAGGTACCGGGACCAAGCTGATCGAAACGCTGACTCAGGAGTTCCCTCAAATCCGAGTCCTCGTACTGACGATGCACCACGATCCGACCTACTTTCGACTCGCGATGGCTGCCGGGGCCGCAGGCTTCGTGATGAAAAAGTCTGCCGACTCCGATTTGCTAACCGCCATTCGGACAGTCGCTCACGGCCGAACTTACGCACAAGTCGACCTACAAAGCGAATCGGCACCATCGTCCCCAGTCGGCTTACCTCTCAAACATTTGGAAGCCTCCAAAGCACTCGATGCACTCAGCGAGCGAGAGCGAGAAGTCTTCGACCTAGTCGCCCGTGGCCACACCAATCAAGCCATCGCTGACCGACTGTATTTGAGCGTCAAAACCGTCGAGTCCTACCGCTCCCGCCTCATGTCCAAACTAGGCCTCCAAAACCGCGCCGAACTCACCCAGTTCGCCATGGAACTCGGCCTGCTCGCTCCCGATTCCGCGCGGAATTGAGCGATCGCTCCAGGAAGTCAACAATTGATTTCGCGAGCATGCTCAGAGCTCAAAGAACTACTCCGATGCCGTATGAATCCAGAAAACCTATGGTCATTGGGCCTCTGGCGTGCGCCGACTCCTAGTGCAATTCAGCGTTCCGGTTTTGGCACTCGGCGTTCGGAGGGGCCGGAGTTTCCTCGTTTGCGGCCGCCGCGTTTGGGTTTCTTTTGGGCGAGGGTGAAGCCCGGTTTGTTGGGGTCGTCGGTGGTGATCGCTTGGCCGAGTTGTTTCTTGAGTTCAAGGATGCGGTCGCGGAGTTGGGCCGCTCGTTCGAATTCGAGGTTTTGAGCAGCGGCGAACATTTCGGCTTCGAGTTCGTTGAGGAATTCTTGGGTAACGTATTGTGTCTCGCTGATGCCGGCCGCTTTGGTAACGACCTGCTGAGCCGCGATCTCGTCTTCGATGCCGCGTTTGATCGCCTTCTTGATCGTCTCTGGCGTGATGCCGTGTTCGGCGTTGTAGCGGAGTTGCAACTCGCGGCGGCGGTTGGTTTCGCTGATCGCGAACTGCATGCTGTCGGTGACTTTATCCGCGTAGAGGATGACCTCGGCATTCGCGTTGCGGGCGCTGCGGCCGATCGTTTGGATGAGGCTTGTTGCACTGCGGAGGAAACCTTCTTTGTCGGCATCAAGGATCGCGACCAGCGACACTTCGGGGATGTCGATCCCTTCGCGGAGCAAGTTCACACCGATGATCGCGTCGAACTTTTGTTCGCGCAGTTCACGAATGATCTCGACTCGCTCGATCGCGTCGAGTTCCGAGTGCAGCCACTTACAGCGAACTCCTTCTTCGATGAGGTAGTTCGTCAGATCTTCCGCCAAGCGTTTCGTTAACGTGGTGACGAGGACTCGTTCGTTGCGTTGGGCTCGCAGCAGGATCTCGGCTTTAAGGTGCGGCACCTGACCGCGCGCAGGGAGCACATGCAGTAGCGGATCGACGAGGCCGGTCGGTCGGATGACTTGTTCGACCACTTCGCCACCCGATTGCTCCAGTTCCCAATCGTTGGGTGTCGCCGAAACAAAAACCGTTTGACCGCGCATCGAGTTCCATTCGTCGAATTGCATCGGGCGATTGTCGAGTGCCATCGGCAAGCGAAAGCCATGTTCAACGAGCGTCTTCTTCCGCGACTGATCGCCGGCGTACATCCCCCGCACCTGCGGAACGGTGACGTGCGATTCATCCACGACCACCAAAAAATCCTTCGGGAAGAACGCGAAGAGCGTGTCGGGCGGCTCACCCGGTTTGCGGCCTGCGAGTGCTCGCGAATAGTTCTCGATACCGGGACAGAAGCCAGTTTCACGGAGCAATTCCATGTCGTACCGCGTGCGAGCGGACAGCCGTTGTGCTTCGAGTAATTTCCCTTCCTGTTTGAAAACATCCAGCCGCTGATGCATCTCCGCTTCGATCTCTTCGATCGCATGTGCGATACGGTCTTGAGGCAAGACGAAGTGTTTCGCCGGGTAGACGTACATCTCTTCGAGCCGCTTGACCTCCTCGCCGGACGTGGGATTAATGATCGACAATCGCTCGATTTCGTCGCCCCAAAGCTCGATGCGATAGGCGTACTCTTCATACGCGGGCCAAACTTCGATGACGTCGCCACGCACACGGAACTTGCCGCGAGTCGGTTCGTAGTCGTTGCGGTCGTATTGAATGTCGAGCAATCGCAGCAGCAACTCGTCCCGGTCGATCGACTCCCCCGGCCGCAACGCGACCATCATTTCCAGATAGTCCTTCGGTGACCCAAGCCCATAAATGCACGACACGCTGGCGACGACAATCACATCTCGCCGACTGACAAGCGCCGACGTCGCCGACAGCCGCAGCCGGTCGATCTCTTCGTTGATCGACGAGTCTTTCTCGATGTAGATGTCACGCGCCGGGATGTATGCCTCTGGCTGGTAGTAGTCGTAGTAACTGACGAAGTACGACACCGCGTTGTGCGGAAAGAACTCTTTGAACTCGGAGTAAAGCTGCGCGGCCAAAGTCTTGTTGTGTGACAACACGAGCGTCGGGCGATTCAGCTTCGCAATGACATTTGCCATCGTGAAGGTCTTGCCGGAGCCGGTGACTCCCAACAACACCTGATTGCGTTTTCCCTCTTCAATGCCTCGCAATAGCGATTCAATCGCCTTGGGTTGATCACCAGCAGGTTCAAAGGGGGCGACTAGTTCAAATTCAGACATCGGTCATCTCAACGGAACACAATACGAACGACGTTGTTGATTTCGGCGACCGTCAATAGCCGGGAAGCGGCGATCGCGGACAACAAACAGTGAGCCAATCTTTGGGCCTCACAACCGAAGCGTATTCGTTGAATGGACCTCGTGGCGAGTCGCTCGATTAGCGGAGATAGGTTTCGAGCCACTCGGCTGTTCGCTCAAAGACCGGTTCAGGTATTGAATGCCCTTGGTGGTGATTGAGCAGACCGAGCCGAGTTGGTTCGCCATACGATTTCCAAGCAGGGATTGCGGCTTCCAACAGTGGCCAACTGCGATCTCCGTCAGCCGCGCCGGAACCGGATTCACCGCCGAGAATCATGAAAGGTCGCGGAGCGATCAACGCCAACAGTTGGTGGTGATTGAGCGGAAATTTCTCATCGCGAATCGCTGGGCCGAGATACCACGGGGCATCCCAATTCGTCGAACGGAATGCGGTTCCTCCCTCACTGGCAACAGCGGCCTTGATCCGTTCATCGAATGCCGCGAGATACAACGCCTCCTTCGCACCGAGAGAATGACCAACTGCGCCGATGCGGTTTGCGTCGACTTCGGGCAAGCTCGCGAGGACATCGGTGCCTCGCATTGCGTCGTACAACATCTTGGCCATACCGAGTGAATTCGGATGCCGTTCCCGATGTTTTGCGACCGCATCGTTTAGGTCTTTGACGTTCTGCCACAAAAAGCAGCGCGGACAGAACACAACGAAGCCGCGCTTCGCCAACTTCAATCCAATCTGCATCGAGTCCGGTCCACTCACTCCCGCGATCTCGTCGATGCTGGCATTCGTCGTTTGATGCAAGGCGACGATTCCCGCTCGCTTTTTCCCGCTGCTGTTCGCTGAAGTCGGCAGCAACAAATAACCTTCAACGAACAACCCCGGTTCACCTTCGTAACGCACCAGTTGCCGTTCAAGTAATTCGAGTTGTTCCGTCTTAAGCAACTCCAATTTCACGGCCGGCCGAGGTTCCGGCATTGGACCAAGAAACTTGAGCCAGTCTGCTCGAATGCTTTTCCGATGAGAGTCCCAACCCGCACGTGTTGTGATCGCGTTGCCGTTCACATCCATGAGAACCGGCGTCACTTTGCCAAGCCGCTCTCGCGACGGGTTCGCCGGCGCTTTCTGGACCTCGGCCAGCCAAGGAACATCGTCAGCCGCAACAGCGAAGTCCGTGAAACAAACGGCGGCAAGCGCTATGACGAAGAAAAATTTTGAATGCACAATTCACCTCTCGTCTACCAAGCGAGGAAAACACAGAAGAAGCATTAACTGAAGGGAAGGATTCACCAGGTCGCACATTCCACTGACACAACTGAGTTTGCTTGTCCGTTTGAAGGGTGTGCGACAATCTTTCCTGGCGTAGTCCGACCGGATTTGGAATCCTCTTGGAAATGCTTTTTGAAACGCTGAGGCCACAGAGTTTGACGCGGAGTTCGCTGAGAGTCCTCCACATCCTCTGCGTTCGCTCTCTCAGCGATCTCAGCGTTTCAAAAAACGAATTTCTCAGGACTCCCGGCGACTCCATCGCATCGGTGGTGCTGCCAAGACTTGTTGGCACAACCAATTTGCGGCGGTGTCTCATACGCAATCAAAGTAATCTTTTCCCGGGCACAGATCTTCGAAGTCTTCGCAACCTTTGCCGGTGAAATCACGCAATTAACTTTTGACGCGAGTCTAGCAGCACTGCGCGGCGAACTTCAGGATCGCGTTAGAACTCCGCGCTCTTGGGCACTCGCGGGAACGGAATGCAGTCGCGGATGTTGGCCATGCCGGTAACGAGTTGAATCAGTCGCTCGAAACCAAGACCGAATCCAGCGTGTGGGACCGTGCCGTAGCGGCGGAGATCGACGTACCACCAATAGGTTTCAGGATCGAGATGGCACTCTTTCATACGTTCCAGCAACACATCCAATCGCTCTTCGCGTTGGCTACCACCGATGATTTCGCCGACTCGTGGAACGAGCACGTCCATTGCGCGCACCGTTTTTTCGTCTTCATTGCAGCGCATGTAAAACGGCTTCAGCGTACGCGGGTAAT
>CAIJTL010000266.1 GCA_903823545.1 uncultured Planctomycetaceae bacterium | reverse complement strand
GGTCGGCCGCGGCGCCCACCTCCGCCTGCGACGCCCCGCCCGGCCACGTGGCCGACTCCGCGGACTGCGACGACGCCGATGCCTACGTTCATCCGGACACGATGACAGGCACGGACAACGTCACGGTGACTTCGCAAACCGATGCCGTGACCGCCAACGTGACGTCCAGTGCGAGCGCGTCCGTCACCGCGTTGACGACCATCAGCGGAAACGTCAACGCGGCTCAATCCGCGAGCGTTTACGCGATGGATGGCATCAGCGGGAACGTCACCGCCGGAACAGGAGCGACGGTAGCTGCATTGGATGGTCCGATTAGCGGCAACGTGAGCGCGGGTGGGGCGTTGTCGGAGTTTGCTCGGACCAATATCAGTGGGAACGTCTCGGCGGGAGGTGATGCGAGCGTCACGGCGTTTGGGAATATCAGTTCGCCAGTTGCTGCGGGGCAGGATGCGTTCGTGTCGGTCGGTGGTTCCACGACGGCGTCGATTTCGGCGGGGCGTGATCTCAGTCTGTCGGCGATCGGCGGCATCAACAGTCCGGTTAGCGCGGGACGTGATGCGTTCGTGGCCGCGTTCGGGAGCATTGCAGGCTCGGTCAATGCCACGCGCGATGCGAGCGTCTTCGCAGGCGGTGCAACGTCCGGTTCGATCACAGCCGGTGGTGACGTGCAACTCTTCGCGGGAGGTGGTTCATCCAGCAGCATCAGCGCGGGGGACGATGCGAGCGTGGCTTCGCTCGCAAGCCTCACCGGTTCCATCAGTGCGGGTGGCGATGCGAGCGTTGTGGCGTTCGGTTTGATCAGCGGCATGACGAGTGCCGGAGGTGACGCCAGCGTCGCCTCGCTGACATCGGCGAACACCGCAATGGTCAGCGCGGGCGGAAGCGCGAGTCTCTTCGCGGGCGGCTTCCTCAACACGATGGCTTCGGCGGGAGGCAACTTGTCGGCCACTTCGTTCGGCACGTTGCAGGGGAGTTTCAGCGGCGTCGATGTGACGGTCTATGCGGTCGGTTCGATCCCGACGATCAGCGTCAGTGCCAGCGACAACGCGAGCGTTGCGACGTGGGGGAACGCGACCGGTCCTGCCAGCGTCACCGGAACGAACTCCGCCGTGTTGTGGGCGGCGGGCGATATCAACGGCTTCGTGACGTCCGGTTCCGGAACTGCTGCCGCGATTGCCTTCGGCAACATCAATGGCGGCTCGTCGATCTCCGGCGGCACCGATGCGATCGCGTTGTCAGTCGGCGATTTCGTCGGCAGCGTCACCGCGACGAACTTCGCGGGGCTGGTCACGCTCGGCAGTTTCGTCGGCGGAACAGTCGCCGGAAGCGATGCCGTCGTGCTGACTCAAGGCTACCTCAACGGCTCGGTCATCGCAGGCAACGATGCCGCCGCCTTCGCGATCGGCAACCTCACCGGCAGCGTGACCGCTGGCAACGACGCGGCGTTGGCCTCGTTCGGCAACATCAACTCCACCGTCACCGCCGGTCGCGACATCACCGACCTGTGGGCCGTCGGCAACATCAACGGCTCTTACAGTGCCAGCAGAAACATCGGCGGAGTAATCGCCGGAGACGGCATCTTCAGCTACAGCAACATCAACGCCACCTTCAACGCGTCCAACAACATCAGCGTGACTCAAGCAGTCGGCAGCATCGCCGGTAGCTTCTCCGGCACACTCGTCGGCGACCTCACCGCCGGTTCCGCCATCACCGCATCAACCCCCGGCAACATCAACCCCTTCAACTCCGCGCTGGCCGGTCTCACCGCTCCGTTCGGCCCCTCCTCAAACACTGCCGACATCCTCGCCGCGCTGACCCTCGCCCAAAACGGAGTGAACTCCTCCGTCAGCAACTACTTCACCAACATCGGCCAAGCTCAAAGCGACATTGCGACCGCATTAGCCGACGCCAGCAACGCCGCAGCAACCGGACTCACCAACGCCCAATCCGAGCGTTCCACAGCCAACAGTCAAATCAGAACCAACGCCAATGCGGCTTTGGCACAAGCTACCGCCGACAGCAACAACGCCAACGCCGCAGCCACCAACGCCGCGTTTATCGCCTGGGGCACAGTCACCGCCTCTGCCCTCGACATGGCCACCGCCGCCAATAACGCCAACGCTACGGCAGTCGCCGGCTCGACAGTTCAAGTCAACAACCTAGACGCGCAATTCAACGCGGCTGCCGCCCAACTTGCGCAAGCCGACATCAACGTCAGTAACAAACAAGGCCAAGTTGGAGCTCAAGTCGCCGCAGAAGTCGCCAACCGTCCCGATCAATGGAATGCCGCCGCCGTTGCACATGAGGCCGCAGCAGCGGGTGGAACAGGTGTTGAACAACCAGCACCAGCCAATGAGTCGGGAATCTGGAACCCCGAACCTGGAAGTTACTTCTACTATTTGTGGAACCCGTCGCAAATGGACCAGGACCTTCGCTACGGATTCTATGGCGCACTAGGAGTTGCAGGCATTTCCCTCACGGTGGCTGGTGGAATGTACGTTGCCGGAGTAAACGTCACGCTTTGGAGCACAAGTCCACCCGCAGTACTCAATGGTTTGGTCGCAGCGGCGGAAGCACAATACCCAAAACTCGCTGCGATGACACCTCAATGGCACCATATCTGGCCAAGGTATCTTGGTGCTCCCCCAGCCGCCTTCTACAATCTGATTCAGGGTCGAGCCCTCGTGCTCCTACCCGCAGCGTACCATCAACTTATTACAAATGCATTCAACGCGTTGCTGCCTAGAAATGGTGGACCGTACTCGGATGCATTTATTTGGCAACAAATGCAAGTTATATATCAGCAATTATCAATTACAGGATTCCCAATGAAATGAAAGAAACAGTCGATATTAGAATCCCGGAACAATGGGCGAAAGAGCATTTAGGTGAGAACGTCGGCGAAAGTATTAGCCTGCTTTCCGGGTTCGCTCCATTCGTCAGGCGATTAGTCCTAGACGTGTCTGATCCGCTCGTCAACACGATCAAGAAGCATAGCGTTGCGCATTTTGATCGTACTGGGACCCCATTGTTCTGGCCAACTGTTTCTAGGCAATATGAATATAATGAAATTGAAAATGCTGCTCTTTTTAGGGTAACTGTAAATATTCATGTTGACACTTTCGGTGAAGAGCACGGAACGAGGTATGACAAAAAGCAGTTGTGTGCGAGATGCGGTTACGGAGCAGTTCAGGTTGGCCACCTGATAATTGATCAAAGATCAATTCCACGGCATTTCCATATTGCGGTCACCTTAGCCAACGAACTGATTGTGTCGGCACGCTTAGCTGATTGCATAGATAAGCATAACATCGGTGGCTGTCTGATTGACGAGGTTGAAGTGCTTGGTGCCAAGAAGCGAGCTAGTGCAATTTATCAACTCCGTGCAAGTCCTCAGTGTGGTATCGCCGTTCCCACATCACGTTTCGGTCTCAACTACTTCCACGATGATC
>CAIJTL010000265.1 GCA_903823545.1 uncultured Planctomycetaceae bacterium | reverse complement strand
CCTGCATCTGACAAAACGGATGCCAGACGTGTGAGTTGTCTAATTCACGAAGAGAGGGGCGATTCATGAGTGACCAAGATCCAATTTCAATTCTTGAGTGAGCCAACCCTCTGCCGTCCAGCCGCGCGCAAGGTTGTACGTTTCGATCATGCGTTGAAGTTGTTCGCGAGTGAGTACCGCTCCGGTACTCGCTTCGCCGCTGTTGGCGAGCGCCTCGTTGAAGAACCGAGAAGGGAGCGTGTCTTCTGCGGGAGTCCAGCCGGCGCGGATGTTGAACAGCTTCTTGGCCGAGATGATGCGGTCGGCGGTCGTGGCCAATTCGCTCGAACTCACGTCCCAACCGGTGACCAGTCGCAGCATTTCTGCCATTGCGGCGAGCTTGTCGTCGAAGACACCACGCAGGAACTTGCAGAGGATCAGCGAGTCCATCAACGTCGATTCGTTTTCCGTTTCGATGGCATGCACAACCGCGGTTTCGTCAACGTGCAGTCGATCGACCTTGTCTGAGAAATCGACCTGATACGCGCTGCTCCGGTTGTGATCAGCGCCGCGAGCACCGACAGCAAAACCGAGGGCCATTGTTTGGACCGCTCGCGGTTCATAGCCGGGAATCTCAAGCCCTTTGACATGCGGAGCGAACTCCGCCGAGCCTTGTCCGATTTGCTCCGCCGCAGCTCGACTGCCAAGCGAAAGCAATTCGCCGAGTCCCTCACGGCATCCGATCAATCGAATCGTGTCTAGCAATGCGGCTCCGTTTCCAAATCGCAAACTCGGCGCATCGAGCAATCCTCGCTCAGCACATTCCATTGCAAAGGCGATCGTTCCACCGGTGCTGATTGTGTCTAAGCCGAATTCGTCACAGAGCGACGCGGCTTGCAACACCACTTGCGGATCAGAGACACAGCACAGCGAGCCGAGTGCGAACAGGCTTTCGTATTCCAGACGCACGCCAGCGTTCGCGGCATTCGGATCGAGCGACTTCAGCGGGAAGATGTGTTCGCAACCGATCGTGCATGCGGCACACGATGTCCGCGTTCGCTCACGATCTTCGGCGAGTTGCTCGGGCGCGAGCGAAGCGGCTGATTCGAACGAGCCGCTCTGAAAGTTCCGCGTCGGCAACGTTCCGAGCCGATTAAAGACCAACAGGTTGCTGACAGTGCCGAGTTCGCGATATTTCGCCGTTGCTGGCCCAAACGACTTTCGAGACAGCTCTTTCGCATAAGCAATCAGCTTGTCGGGATGTGCATAGCCGGTCTGCTGTTCGCCGCTAACTGCGATCGCTTTCAACTGTTTAGAACCCATAACGGCACCGAGACCGCCACGTCCCGCATGTCGGCCATCGTGCGAAATCGTCGCGTAACGAACTAAGTTCTCTCCCGCCGGGCCGATCGCCGCGACACGATACTCTGATCCAATCTGGTCTCGAAGTTGATCAGCAGCCACTCGACTCGGCTGTCCCCAGATATCTGCCGCCGACTCAAACCGCACGCCCTGATCGTTGATAATGACGCTTGTTGGTTGCTCGGCTGCGCCAACAATCACGATCGCGTCGTAACCGGTCTTCTTCCCGGCGATCGCAAAATGAGACGACGACAGTGAGTCGTTAATCCGTCCCGTTAGCGGTGACTTTGCCAAGACGACAAATTTAGCCGACGTG
>CAIJTL010000264.1 GCA_903823545.1 uncultured Planctomycetaceae bacterium | reverse complement strand
ACCAAAGCCGTACCTTCGGAGTGTGTTCCGACCTTCGTCGCCGATCAAGTAAGCCTTGAATTGATCCGCAGCAGCTCGGTCCTGGCAATGATTCAAAATGATGCCCCCTTGAAGCAACGGAGGGTACGCGTCCGCTGGAATCTGCCAGAATCGCCCCTTGTTCTTCATGGCCGGAGCCATCGCGAGCGACTGGGCAATGATGCCGATATCCGCGGCCCCGCTTTCTACGAATTGAGTTGTCTGAGCGATGTTTTCCCCCAACACCAATCGCTGACTGACTTGTTCATACACCCCCAATTTCTTCAACGCGGCTTCCGCTGCTCGCCCATAGGGAGCGTGTTTCGGATTCGCGATCGCGACCTTCTTCACTCGGACATCCGCGAGTGCCTGAATTTCGAGTTCCTCCAAATTCAACTCCGACGTCATCGGTACCCACACGACGATGTGCCCCAACGCATACGGAAAGACCGTCTCCTTCAATCCTTTTCCTTGCTCGGCCAAGTCTCTCGCGTATTGAATATCTGCTGCGAGAAAGAGATCAAACGGCGCATCGTTTGAAATCTGAGCAAACAGATTCCCAGACGACCCGAATGTCACCTTCACCGTGATCTCGGGATGTGCGTTGTGAAACTCCTGCACAAGTTCATCCAGCGCAAACTTCAAATCTGATGCTGCTGCGATACGGAGTTCGGTTTGCTTGAGTGGTGGATTTGTTTCGTCCGCAGAGATGGCCTTCGAGGCTTCCTCGCCAGCGGAGTTTCCATTCGATGCCTGCTCAGGTTGGCTGCGATCGTGTGATGAGCCTCCGCAACCAGCAAGTCCGATGATCGCCAATATGAAGAGCCAATAGAGCTTCAATAACTGAGTCGACCGTTCCATCGTAAGTCCATTGCAAAGGATTCGGATGCATCGCAATTCGTGTTGGGATTGGTTGAGTTGAAAAAAGCCTCCCGCAGAGGCGTCGAGTTCGTGGGGATCGAAGAAAACACAGGGGCGTTTTTTCTGCGACCTCGCAGCCTCTGCGTGAGATCGTCGAGTCCAAAACGCACGATGGAAAAGCAAAGCAGCACTTTAATCAATTGGCAACCACGAACGGCTCCAGACAGACCCACGGTCGTGGAGCCATCGACTCAAGGATGCTGACAACTCTCACTCCGCAGCCGATGATAGGCCAGCGGACTCCTGCCCCCATAGGAGTCGAATCCCAACGGGAGAAACTCTTCTTCAATTACGAGGATGACTTAACGAGTCCATCTTCTCCACGCGGATAGGAACTTGCCTCCTCGGTACAGCTTGTCGACGCTGCGAGCGAGGATCTCGTTGAAAAGCTTAGACGCGTCTTTCAACAATGAACCCAATAAAAAGAGCCGCCAAGGAAACTCCCTGGCGGCTCACTGAAACTACTGTGCAGAAACAGCGAAAACTACGGCAGGTTGCCGTCGTTCGCAGCACCGGTGCTGGCGTCGATCTTACCGCAGACGTCAGTGATGGTCAGACCACGGCAGTCGCAGTCGTCCAAGTTGTCATTGAAGCCGAAGCCACCGACAGCGGCGTGAGCCTTGCCTGCAGCCTTGGCCTTCGAGATGCCGACCACGTTGTAGGATTGGTTGACCGAACCGAACGCGTCAGAGAGGTCGACCAATTCTTGTGACAACGAGTCGCGAACGGCGGTCAGGCCGACCACCGTGCCGAGCACGGCGATGGTCAGGACGAGCACGAGCTCGGCTGAAACCACGAAGCCAGCTTCGTCATTGAACAATTTGCGCATGATCTTTTTTCCTATT
>CAIJTL010000263.1 GCA_903823545.1 uncultured Planctomycetaceae bacterium | reverse complement strand
TCGCTTTTGAGACACTCGGCACCATTCCCGATACGCCGAGTATATTTGGAATTGTGTTGGAGTGTCGTATGGTGGCGAACACGCAACGCACAACCTAAGAGGCGGTTTGCCTCCCTGCAAAGTATACGGAAAATGGCACGATTCCCAAAAATTCCAGAAATCGCTCCAGTTCGCAGGAGTGATGCTCTGGCACTCTGATTTCTCTTTTTAGCCAAAAGGAGAATCGTCGGTTTGGGTTACAGAGAGTCCACGCAGGACGACACAAACGATTCCGAGTTCTTCCAATGAATCCAAGGTTGTTGCGAGCGTGTTGTCGCAATCGCGTTGTCACACCCAACACAATAACTGGCGGTTTTGGGTAGAGTTGCGTTGTGTTCGTTCCGTTGTCGTGTGTGGCGACACCTATATGGGGTCGAATCAAGTATTATCCCGGCTAATTTTTTAGATTTTTTGGTAGATTTCAGAAGTTTTTCGGGTTACTCCCCAAACGAAAAAACCGGTCAGCGTTTTCACTCTGCCGGTTGCGTTGTCGCCTATATGGGGCAATCGCGGGATTTCGGTCAAAGATTTTTCAGATTTTGGGGTCGATTTCAAAAGTTGCGGAGTTGCTTGAGTGTCGTGCCCACAACAGACCCCACAACATATAAGGCGGTTTGCGGTGTAAAAACCGGGCATCAAAATTCAAAGATTCTCAGAAAAACCAAAAACTGTTCCAAAACGCATAGAGTCGCTTTTGAAACGTTCGGCACCAGCTTCTTTTCAAGCTTGGTTACCCTGTTTTACGAATTCGCTACGCAATCGCGTCCATCGGAACTTGGCTGGCTTTGATCGCTTCCCATTGCTCAAGGTTGTAGAGCACTTCACGAGCTTGGCTGCCGTTGTAGTCGCCGACGATGCCGTCTTCGGCCATGTAGTCGATCAGGCGAGCCGCGCGACCGTAGCCGATGCCGAGATGTCGTTGCAGCAGTGAGACACTCCCGCGACCTTCGCGGATGATGATCTCGACCGCAGGCTCGTACATATCGTCTTTCTCGCGAGCACCACCACTTCCGCCGCCACCTTCACCAGCGACGCTTTTCGCGGCGACCTGAGCCAATTCGGCGCTGTACTGCGGCGTTTGATCGCCGAAGTGGTCGATGATCCGATTCACTTCGTTGTCACTGACGTAAGTGCCCTGCGCGCGAACGAGGTTGCTCGTCCCCGGAACCAGAAACAGCATGTCGCCGTTGCCAAGCAATCGATCCGCACCGTTCTCATCCAGTACGACGCGGCTGTCAGTGCGGCTTGCCACTTGAAACGCGATACGAGCCGGCAAGTTCGACTTGATCAATCCGGTAATGACATCGACAGTCGGCTTCTGCGTGGCGAGCACCAAGTGAATGCCGACAGCACGCGATTTCTGCGCGAGCCGAATGATGTGCGCCTCCACGTCTTTGCCTGACGTCATCATCATGTCCGCCATTTCGTCGGCGATGATGACGATGTACGGCATCTGTTCGGGGATCAAATCGGCCTCAGCAGACTCAACGTTCGGATCAATACCACAACGACGCAGAACCTCTTCACGAGTCATCGCGTTGTAACTATCGAGATGTCGCACGCCGCAGCGAGCCAGCAAGTCGTATCGCTCTTCCATCTTCTCGACGGCCCAGCCCAAGACCGCTTCCGCTTTCTTCATGTCGGTGATGACCGGGTGCATGAGATGCGGAATTCGCTTATACGGAGAGAGCTCAACCATCTTCGGGTCGATCATCAACATCCGCACTTGATCCGGACTGCGAGTCATCAGGATCGACAGGATCAGCGTGTTGAGGCAGACGCTTTTCCCCGTTCCGGTACGTCCCGCGATCAGCAGGTGAGGCATCTTCGTAAGGTCAACGATCATCGGTCGGCCCGACACATCTTTGCCGAGAAACAACGGGATCCGCTTCTTCTCAATGTCCTGCGGGCACGCTTCGATCAGTTCGCGCAGGCGAACCATCACTTGCTTCTCGTTCGGAACTTCGACGCCGACCGTGTTCTTTCCGGGAATCGGCGCGACGACTCGCACGGCGGGAACGCGCAGGCCAATCGCCAGATCGTTCTCCAACGCGACGACCTTATTCAATCGCAGACCAGCTTCCAGCGACAATTCAAACTGCGTGATCACCGGCCCGGTATCGATCTCATTGACCTTCACGTTCAAGCCAAATTCTTGAAACGTCTTTTCCAACGTCACTGCCGCGACCTGAGCTTTCTTCGCCAACTCTTCATACGGAAACGCTTCCGCATGTTCGAGCAGTTCGAGACTAGGCATCTCATATTTCGAGCCGTCCGCCTGAGTCATCGCATCCAATTGCGCGATGACCTGATCGCGATCCGATTTTACAGAGACCGGTGGATTGACCTTGAACGGCTTTCGCTCACCGCTGTTTTCCGGATCTGGTGCTTCCGCAGAAATAGCATCGGCCAGAGGTTGGACTGGTTCGCCAAGTGCCGCCGCGATTTCGGCGTTCATCACATCGAGCAACTCGACCGCGCTGTCCGCTGCCTGCTCAGCGGTTGCTGGTGGAGTGACTTGATCCAACACGGTTTCCAAACCGTTTGATTCCCGCGCGGCGAGTGGTGCATCGGCCTTCTTCTTCGAAGCCTTCAACTTCACGGGCTTCTCTTCAGGAGTAACCTTTAATTTTCCGAACGCGACCCAATTCACAATCCACATCGGAGCCGCAAAGCAGCTCAATGCCGCATCAACAAACAACGCATCCCCTGCGAGCAACATCCCAGAAGCGGCACATGCGCCAATAAAAATCATCAACCCCGCTTTGGAAAACAGTGGGAGCAACATCTCGACGCCCCATGCGCCGATGTAGCCACCGCTGCCAACAATCTGGCCACCAGCGAATCCGGGACTGACCAATTGCATTCCCATGCAAACGGCTGCCAGCAGCAGGAACCATCCGAACGCGACGACTCCCCAATCAGTGACTTCCTTGCGAACAAACAGCCTCACGTCGATCGCGACGATCGTGAGCCATACAAAATAGACGCCGACACCGAACAACGATCGGAGTCCGTAAGCCAAGTACGCACCGGTCATCCCACCCAAATTGCGAGCCACTTCGCGAACAGGGTACGCCTTCGTTGATGGAGGATCCGCAGCGTCCCAGCTCAATAAGCAAATGCCGATATAGGCCACGACGCCCAACAGGACGAGTGCCAGGACATCGTTTCTGATTCGACGAACGTCAAACATCTTTATCTCGCAACACAGGTCACTTGCCCGTGATGTCACCGTGAAAGACGAGAAGGCGACTTGCCAGACCTACGTTTTCCACGCTCCTGTAACATTACCACTCAGGCTTCAGTCCGATGTGCCGCGGACTTCAAAAGCGTTGCCAAAAAGCATCAAAACGCGCGACTCAACGCATCGCAGCAATCAAGCCAGTCGGTGAAGGGACTCCGGTTGTAGGAGTCGTAACGAAAGGCAACTTTGCTACTCACCAACGAAAACAGCCCGGTTGCAAAAACGTGACCGGGCCGCGAGGAACTCTCTCACACCGCCTCAGTGAGAGCGAGGTCAGACGGCGATGGTGGACCGCAGACGGGGGAACCC
>CAIJTL010000262.1 GCA_903823545.1 uncultured Planctomycetaceae bacterium | reverse complement strand
AATCGAGATCTATGCTCGCAACAATTTTGTCTTGGGTGACGATCGAGTCATCACCACGGATCAGAATTACGTCAGCTCAATCTCGGAAGATCAAAATGGAAACGGGGTGCTGGATCCGACTGAAGATGTGAACGGAAACGGAGAGCTTGATTACAATCGCAACAGTAAACCCGAGACGTTTGCCGATGACCCGAATCGCGATCAGATCACGATCATTGCGGATTCGGATTACGAAGCTGGTGGTCCGCGAGCCGGTTCCGTTTTGCTGGGAACAAATTCAACCATCAGCACCGACAGTGGAATCGAACAACAGATTTCACCGCGCCCTGTCCTTACACCGAATGCTCTCCAGCCCTTTCTTTATAAGTCTGATACCGCATTCTTTTCCGGCGAAGTGATCGTCAGCAATCTGGATACGAACGGCGAACTGGATGGCAAGCCGCTGTATATCGGGAGTTTGACTTTCACGATTGGCGTGGCGGGCGAGAAAAATCTGGTGTTGGACATCGACTGGGGTGATCTGACGCCAGCCTACCGAGACAACTTGGTTTCTCCGACCCAGTTAGCAGATGGTTCATTTCGTTTTGACCGAGTCACGGATCGCACTGCGACACGGTTTCTGATTCCGGAAGGAGGGCACACCTATGTCATCCCTCATGAATACACACAAAACGCGCTGAACTTGAAAACGAACGAAGGAGTCGACACGGACCAGCCTGGAAGAAATCTGACCTCTGATCCGATGCAGGTTCGGTTCGCCGTGTCTCATCATTCGTCGATTCGGATTGAAGGGCAATCGGTGAAGAATCCAGATGGGACCACGGAAGATGTCCCGAAGAACCATCCTTATCCACTTGATAAAGATGGAAATCCAGTCAAAACTGAGCCAATTATGCTGAAGCATGAGGGGCGATACCTGCTGTCGAGCACCGACGTCAGCGATGATCCGACCGCATTCTTACCGCGGTTCGATAACGGAATCGCGGCCTTCACGATTCCGACCTCAAAGGCTGTGAGTGTCTTTATTCCACCTGACCCGGTCATCGTACCGATCGAAACACCCAAGCTGGTTACGACCGAGACGGTCGTTGTGCCACCCGCGCAATTGACGACCGAAACGACGGTCGTGTCGAGTTCGTCAATGACAGTCACCACGACGGAATACTTTGAACTGCGTCGCTTCGGAGACGACGGGACTGTTGAGATTGAACGCCTTAACGACTTCCAAGGGGATGGACTGCTCGACAAAGAACGGTTCGAGAAATTCATCAGCGACAAAGGGGACGGCGAGTACGAAATCTGGTTTATCACGCGAGAAAATAGCAGCGGGACAATGATCGAACGCCCTGTGATTCACTTCCGGCTGGAAGGTGGCCACCTCGCGCCGCCGCCTAATGACTCACCGCTGTTGTTTAAGCCGTTCAAACTCATTCCACTCCCCGCTGTGCCGAAGCCTGCCAACGACGCTGGCGAGGCGGCGGGTGATTCGGATGGTGCTGAAGAGGGCGACCAGTCGCCGAAGATCGAAATTCAAGAAGAGAATTCGAGCGACTCAACGCGATCGAGTGACCTATCGACAAGCTTCAACAATTTGTCAGCGACCGGCGACACCAGCGACGGGATCGAATTCTCCAGTCTGGATTCAGTGGTCCAGCCAACGGCTTCGTTGGAGAGTTCGTGGGCCAGCGCTGCGTCATTGGCCGCTGGAGTTTTAGTCTTCGCGGGCACGCAGCGTTGGACTCGCCGGTCGAAAGAGGCGGCCTCGTCGTCGTTCTCGCGTTCAGCCCGCTTAGCGAGGAAGCTTGCCGAGTAAAATCGCGTGAATCCGCGCTGGGCGTTTTGCGTCAATTCTGTTGACCCGTTGCCAAAAAGCGACTCCGGCTTTCGGTGTTAAAATAACCCGAAAATCCCTGGAATTCCTCGCTTTGCCCTACGTCTATTCGTACATTGCTCCGCATTCACGAAACCCTTGAGGATTTCCGTATGCGGCTCTCGTTCTGGCTCAATCGTT
>CAIJTL010000261.1 GCA_903823545.1 uncultured Planctomycetaceae bacterium | reverse complement strand
GCGAAAGACTGGGTGCTCGGCAAGGACTACTCGCAAGCTCCGACCTGCGCGACGTGTCATATGTCGGGCCACTCGAAAAATGGTGGCACGATCACACACGACCCCGGCCAACGGATCTCGTGGACGAACCGCCCAGCCGTCAGCGCGGTGCTTGATACCGACGAGCACGGCAAGCTCGTCACCGAAACCGATCCCACCAAACGACGTTCTTTGGTCAAGTTCTCGGCAGACGAGAAGCGGACCAACATGAAGCAAGTCTGCCATCACTGCCACACGCCCGATTACGTCAACTCGTTCTATAAGCAATACGACGACTTCGTGGTGCTCTACAACGAGAAATTCGGGAAGCCAGGCCAGTCGATTATCACTGCGCTGCGAAAGAACGATCTCCTGACGAAGACCGAGTTCGATGAAGAGATCGAATGGACTTGGTTCTACCTCTGGCATCACGAAGGCCGACGAGCACGTCACGGAGCGTCGATGATGGCTCCCGACTATGCCCACTGGCACGGCATGTTTGAAGTTGCCGAGCGGTTCTACATGAAGCTGATCCCACAAGCCCGCGAGATCACCAAACATGCCGCCGAATCTGGCAAAACCGATCAAGCGGCCGCCGTTAATGCAGTGATCGACGAAATCCTCGCTCGCCCAGAACACAAGTGGCAAGACGCGAGCAAGCAACCGGTCGAGGCCAAATGACCTGCAACTCTAATCAGCCGGAACGCGCTAGCGTCCGGTTTGATGCCAAGTCCGCGTCGCAATAACAGGACGCTAGCGCGTTCCGGCTAATCTCTCCCTCCTCCCTTACTCGTCCAAGGAGCTTCACCATGTTTTGCAATCAATGCGAACAAACTCAAAACGGAACCGGCTGCACCGAAATCGGTGTCTGTGGCAAAGACCCTGATGTGCAATCGCTGCAAGAAATCTTATTGTACGGCGTGAAGGGGATGGCGGCTTATGCGCATCACGCTCGACGGCTGGGTAAGACGGACGAAGGCGTGAATGCGTTTATTGAAGAGGCGTTGTTCGCGACAGTCACGAACGTGAATTTTGACTTGGACAGTCTTTTCGAGTTAGTGCTCGAATGCGGCAAGCAAAACGTGCGAGTCATGCAAATGCTTGACGAAGGGCACACGGAGCAATACGGAACACCGACGCCGACTGTCGTCTATGAAGGGACGAAAGCTGGGCCAGGGATTCTTGTCACAGGTCATGACATGGCCGACCTCTCCGAACTGCTGGATCAAGCGGCTGGGCAAGGAGTCAACGTTTACACGCACGGCGAAATGCTGCCCGCTCACAGTTATCCGAAGTTGCGAGCACACGCGCATCTCGCAGGGCACTACGGCGGCCCTTGGCAGAATCAACAATGGGAGTTCCCGGCGTTCACCGGACCAATTCTTGCCACAACCAACTGCGTGCTAATTCCGCCGGACAGTTACAAAGACCGTCTCTTCACCACGCGAGTGACAGCAGTCCCCGGCGGAAAGCGGTTGAAGACCAATGATTTCTCCGAAGTCATCGCGATGGCAAAGTCGTCTCCTGCGCTGCCCGATCGCAAAGTGAAGGAATCGACGATCGGCTTCCATCACAGCGTCATCTTGAGCTTGGCTGACAAGATCGTCGCTGCGGTGAAGTCGGGGGAGATCAAACGCTTCTACTTGATCGGCGGTTGCGACGGTGCAGAGATGGGGCGCAACTACTACACGAAGTTGGCCCAAGGAGCTCCACAGGAATCCGTGATCTTGACGCTCGGCTGTGGCAAGTACCG
>CAIJTL010000260.1 GCA_903823545.1 uncultured Planctomycetaceae bacterium | reverse complement strand
CGGAAGCTCGCAAACTTCTGGAAGAAGCTCGACCGAAGTTCGTCAAAGCGTCAGAGATGTTCAAAGTTCGTGTCGATGAAGTACGCGCGGAAAATACCGGCAAGAAGAAAACATTGAGCAAGCGAGCCGCTCGTGCCGCCGCTGAAGCAACCAACATGTGGTACGACGCCCGCTTCAAAGTGGCGACCGTCGACTACAACATCGGC
Organism: uncultured Planctomycetaceae bacterium; assembly: GCA_903823545.1. GTDB lineage: Bacteria > Planctomycetota > Planctomycetia > Planctomycetales > Planctomycetaceae > SXKJ01. The sequence goes on along the minus strand of CAIJTL010000260.1, from coordinate 7,593 downwards.
TTGAGTTACCCCGAGCCGAAAGATCCGAAACGCAAAGACTTCTTGCTCAAGGCTGCCAAAGGCTTCGACGGCATCTATCAAGAAAACCGATCAGGGCGTTCCGGCGTTTACGCACATATGTGGGAAGGCCGATCGCGCGAGGAAATGGAAGACCTCGTCACTGCGATGGACATCTACGACGAAGTGATGTCCGCCAGCCCGGATAAAAACGTTAATCTCAAGACCGAAGCTCAATGGGTCGCGATGTTCAACGAGGTCAACCGGTATCGTTTGATGCTGCTTGGCCGAATGAAACAGTACGACAAGCTGATCGACGATGCGAAACTGTGGCTTAGCCAAAACGAAGCCAAGAAAAAGACGTCCGGATACCAAGGAATCAAGCTCGAACTGGCAAAGGGGCTGCTCGAATACGCAAAGACGGCGAAGGGTGCCGACGCGGAAGACGCGGTCAAGGATGCCAAAAAACGACTCGGCGAACTCGCGGCAACTCCGAGTGAATTTCAAAAAGAAGCAATTCTGTTGCTCCGCTTTCAAGGGGGCGGCAATACGGAATTGAACACGTTTGAGGACGCCATCGCTGTCGGTGATGCGGCAGCCAAAGCGGCTGGCGAGGCGACGACTCCCGCTGACGCAAAAACAAATTGGACCGAGGCCGAGAAGGCGTACACAAAAGCGATCGAATTGAGCGCCGACGTCAAAGACAAAGATCGCGTCCTCGGCACGCGGTTTATGTTGGCTTATACGCAACTCTATGTCGGCAAGGCCCCCGAGGCTTACACGACCGCTCTGACATTGGCGAAAGAAAATCCAACGTTCGCCAAGGCTCCCGCTGCCGCCGCACTCGCAGTGAGCACCGCGATGTCTTTGTACGGTCAGACGCGGGACAACGCCGCGCTGGAAAAAATCAACGAGGCGTCTGAGTTCCTGCTCCAAAAATTCCCGCAACATGCAGAAGCGGACGATGCGCGAATTGCGCGTGGTAAGCTCAAGCTGCTGCAAGGTGGTCCTGACGAGGCAATCAAAGTCTTCATGACCGTCAACACTATCTCTGAGCGATATCCGGCAGCGTTGCAGCTATCGGGACAGACTCATTGGTTGCAGTACATTGACGGCAAAAAGAAGGGGGACACAGGGAAGGCCGACGCCACGCAAGCTCATCGCACACAGGCAATCGACTTGTTGACGAAAAGCCTAGATGCCGCTGTGAAAAGCAAGACAGCCGGTTCGCCACAGATGCAGCAGACGATCCATGAGACCCGATTACTGCTTGCGGAAATTCGTCTGGAAGAAGAGAAGCCCGCTGAGGCGTTGCCTCTGCTGCAGCCGCTCGTCGATGACCTGAAGGCGAAGCCGGCTGGCCCACTTGATAAAGGGTCGCTCCGCATCTTGATCGCCGCATTGCAGACTTACTCGGCCCTGAACGATTCAGCCAAAGCGATCGAAGTTGGACTGCTTCTGCTGGCGAACGGTGAAGACCACCCGCAGGTCAACGGCGTGTTGATGCAGTACGCCCGCATCATTCGAAACGATTGGAAGCGGACCGAAGGGGAATTATTTGCCGCCAACGAAAGCAAAGACGAAGGCCGTATCAATAACGCGAAGCTCGCTCAGACCGCTGGCCGCGAGGCGATGATCAAGCTGGTTGATGAAATGAGCAAACGCAAGAACTTTGATCTCGCCGGGATGGTCTTCTTGGCCGAAAACGATTCGGAACTCGGTCGCAGCGACAAATCTCGCGAGCAATTCCAAGCGATCCTCGATCGAGCGGCCGCTGACCCTGCCTTCGCCAAGCAAGCGGCTAAGGCGATGATTCGTATTCGCTCACAATTCATCGGCCTGTTGCGAGCTGATGGCAAATACGAAGAGGCCCTCAAACAGGTTGAAGCACTCCTGAAAGAACAGCCCAACGCGCTTGAGCCGATGATGGAAAAAGGAAACATCCTGCAAGCGCTCGCTGAGAAAGACCCAAAGCGATATGACGAAGCGGCGATGTGGTGGACTGGAATTCGAAAGAAGCTCGACAACGCACCGAAGACTCCCAAGGCATCCAAGAAGCCGAAAGAATACTACGAGATCGTCTACAACACCGCCGTCTGTTTGATGGCCCAGAAAGATCCAGAGAAGAGCAAGCAAGCGGCTCAAATCCTGAACGGGACGCTGGCACTTAGCCCAAATCTTGATGATCCAGAACGCGTTGAAAAATACAAAGTGTTGATCAAGCAACTCGGCGGAGCAGCAAAGGCTCCGGCGGCAGCGCCCAAAGCGAAGGCTGCCGAGAAGAAAAGTTAATACTGGCGACTCCGAATGTTCATCATCACGGAAATGAGAATGAGATTCCCGCTCTCAATCGGGATCGTCTTCACATTGATGTTGAGCGTTGGTCTTTCCTCGTCCGTGCTGGCTGCCTCGAAGTTCAACAAGGTTCTCGAAATCGGCCAACCTGCTCCCGCTTGGACTGAGTTGCTGGGAGTTGATGGCAAACGACATAGTCTGGATGACCTGAAAGACGCGAAGTTGGTTGTCGTCGTGTTTGCCTGCAATCATTGCCCGGTCGTTAAAGCGTACGAGCGGCGATTGATTCGGTTTGTCGATGACTATCGCGACAAGGGCGTTGAACTGGTTGCGATCAGTGTCAGCAAACAAGCGTCGGACGGAATCGAAAAAATGAAACTACGCGCGTCTGAGAGCGGTTTCAATTTTTCATACATCATTGATCCCACTCAAAAAAATGCTCGTGCCTACGGCGCAACGGTCACACCGCATCTGTTTGTTCTCGACCAAAAGCGTCGCATCGCCTACATGGGGAAGATCGATGACCAGATGGAAGAGACGAAAGTGTCCGAACCGTTCTTGCGACTCGCAGTTGATGACCTGTTGGCTGGCCAAGAACCCGAAGTGACTGAGACTCGGCAAACGGGGTGTGAGATCGACTACGTTGATTGAGTATTGAAAGTTTCGAGGAAGTGCTTCATGTTCAACTCACGATTGTCTGGCATGCTGATTCTTGGAATCGCAACTAGTTTGGGCTGTGATCCAGGAGTGCGAACTCCTGTTGACGTTCCTCCGTCAGCAACAGCGGTCAAAGACACAACCAACGAGGTTCCTCCGGGGCCGCAAACGGAACCGGCATTGGCGGAGCCAAAGGCTGATGCTGATTCGACCGAAGCGGGTAAGCGCGAGATAAAAGCTGTCGACAATTCGGGCTTGAACGAGCTCATCGCCACCCACAAAGGGAAGGTCGTCCTTGTCGATTTCTGGGCCACTTGGTGTGGACCGTGTCGCAAAAAGTTTCCTCATGCTGTCGAACTCTTCAACGCTCACCAGAGTGAAGGACTCGTCATCGTTGCGGTTGCGATGGATGACGAAGACGCCAGAAGAGACATTGAAGAGTTCCTTGCAGAGCAAAAGGCAACATTCGATTGCGTTCGTAGCAAAGATGGAGCAAGTGACGAAGCGTTTGAAGCATTCAAAATTCCCGCCGGCGCACTTCCGTGTTTGCGATTGTACGATCGTGAAGGAAAAGTGGCGAAAACGTTTGCGATTGATCCAGAGGCCGAGAAGCAGTTCACGGACGAGGATGTCGCAATCGCAGTTGTAGAAGCATTGAAGAAGTAGATCGTTTGAAAGTGCAACATGAGCGCGTTGTTTGGTCTGATTTATCGAGCATTCACCGAACCGGCGATCGGATTTGGTGCAGCAGTCGGTGTGATTGCCGTGCTGCTAATCCTGAGCAAAGTTCCGATCAGCTACAACCTGCATAACCTCACGGTGCGGTGGCGAACAACATTGCTGACCGGGCTCGCGTTTACATTGGTGCTCTCGCTGTTGACGGTGATGCTGGCGTTCGTCAAAGGGATGTATGAACTGACTCGGTCGAGCGGCCAGCCGAGAAATGTGTTGGTCATGGCGGAAGGTGCGACAGACGAGAGCTTCAGCAATCTGGGTTTCGCCAATGTCGGCGATATCGAAAGTCAAGAAGCGGTCGCTCGCGAAGGAAAGCAGCCGCTCGTCAGCCGCGAAACCTATTTGGTGGTCAATCAGCCGGTTGATAGCAAAGACCCCAACCGACCAAAGCGACGATTTCTGCAAATGCGTGGCCTGGATGATCCGAAGTTGTCCGCGCAGATTCACGGACTGAAGTTGTACGACGGACACAACTGGTTGTCAGATGCGGGGGCTCGCGAATTACCGCCGAAGGCGGGATCGGAACAGCCAACGAACGCTTATGAAGTGATTGTCGGCGAAGGGATCGCACGCGAGATGGCGCTCGATCATCCGGAGTGGATGTCGAAACCGCAGCTCAAACGATTGGATGCGGGGGATACGTTTCAGCTCAATGATCGAGATTGGCTCGTCGTCGGTGTGCTGAAGTCAGAAGGCAGCACTTTCGATTCGGAAGTTTGGGCCAAACGATCGATCTTGGGGCCGATGTTTGGTCGCGAGACTTACACGACACTCGTTCTACAAGCTTCATCCGATTTTCATCGCGACCAGCGAGCGGCTTATGCGGACGAACGCGTTGCAAAGATCGAAGAAATCAAAAAGAAGAACCAAGACATCAAGCAACGAGCCGCTGCCGCGAAGGCCGCAGGGGAAAAATTCGAAGAAGAGCCTGATCCAGTCCCGACATGGAATGAACCGCAGACCGATGACCATTGGGACGCGGAAATGGTCAAAGCCTATTTCAACAATGAATATAAAAAAGCATCAGTCAATGCGATTGTGGAGACCGACTACTTTGCGAGCCTCAACGATCTCAACAAACAGTTTCTGTACGCAATCGTCTTCGTCACGATCATTCTGTCAGTCGGCGGAATCTTCGGAGTGATGAATACGATGTTTGCAGCGATCAGTCAGCGAATGAAAGACATCGGCGTCCTGCGGTTGATCGGTTTTCGGCGTCGATCGATTCTGATTTGCTTCCTGCTTGAATCGGTCTTGATCGCAATGATCGGCGGCTTGATCGGTGTGGCGGTCGGCAGTTTGTGCGACGGCTGGACCGCGAGCAGTATTGTCGGAAGTGGGCAAGGTGGCGGTAAGTTTGTCGTGCTTCGACTGACGGTCGATGCTCAAGTTGTCGCCGTCGGTTGTTTGCTCAGTTTGATTCTCGGCTTCGTCGGTGGACTGATTCCGTCGCTGAATGCAATGCGATTGTCGGCGTTGGATGCGCTGCGGTAGTTGTATTCCTACAAGCACGACGCGCAAGCGAGTGGTCGAACGGGATATGTACGCGGTCACTCGCTTGCACGTCGTGCTTGAACTGGAAACGCCGTCTATGGGAACGTAATGCGCGCGATTGATCGCAAATTGGTGAGGGATGTGCTCCAGATGTGGGGGCAGATGCTCGCGATTTGCGCGGTCATGGCTTGTGGTGTTGCGACGTTCGTCATGTCGACGAGCGCGTTGGTCTCATTACAGCGGACGATGGACGGCTTTTATGAGTCGAATCGCTTTCCGCATGTGTTCGCTCGGCTGAAGCGTGCGCCGATTTCTCTCGCAGAGCGGATGGAAGATGTGCCGGGAGTGGCTCGCGTGCAATCACGAGTCGTCGTTGATGTCACGCTGGATCTGCCGTCGTTTCCGGAGCCGGTCGCGGGGCGATTGATTTCGATACCGGAGAATCCGCAATCGACAGATCTTTGTTCGTTGTTCTTGCGGAAGGGGCGATTCATCGAGCCTCGGCGCGATGACGAAGTGCTTGCAAGCGAGGGGTTCGTCAAAGCTCACAAGCTGAACTTGAACGATGAAATCGCAGCAGTCATCAACGGCAAGAAGAAGAAGCTGCGAATCGTCGGAGTCGCCCTTTCGCCGGAGTATGTCTATCAAATCAAGTATGGGCAGCTCGTGCCGGACGACAAGCGGTTCGGCATCTTGTGGATGGGCCGCGAGGCGCTCGAAGCGGCGTACGACATGAAAGGGGCGTTCAACGATGTGATGATTGACTTGCTTCCCGGTGCGGTGGAAGCGGACGTCACTCGGCGGCTTGATACGCTCATCGAAAAGTACGGCGGCTTCGGATCGCATGGTCGAGCGGATCAAATCTCGCATCGCTTCTTGACCGACGAAATCAGCAATCTCAAACGGATGGGGATGATCATCCCGTCGATCTTTTTGGGTGTCGCCGCGTTTCTGCTCAACGTGGTGTTGAATCGGATCATCGCGTTGCAGCGGGATCAGATCGCCGCGTTGAAGGCGTTTGGGTATTCGCATTGGGCGGTCGGGCGGCATTACCTCAAGTTGGTTTTCATCGTCTGCGTGGTCGGAGCGATCGCGGGGACGATCGTCGGTGCAATCCTCGGCCGCAAGATGATGGGAATCTACGCGGAGTTCTATCGTTATCCGGAACTTCATTATCACTTGCCGCCGGAGGTGATCGCAGCGGCGTTTGCGCTTTGCACGGTGGCCACCATGTTGGGAACGCTCAACGTCGTGCGACGAGCGGTTCATTTGCCGCCGGCTGAAGCGATGCGACCTGAAACTCCCGGCGATTTCCGACCAACGATTTTTGAACGTCTCGGTTTGGAGAACTGGCTTTCACAAATCGGACGGATCGTGCTTCGTAACATCGAACGAAAGCCGATGAAGGCCGTGTTGTCGATTTGCGGAATCGCGATGGCGGTTGCGATCCTTGTCCTCGGACGCTTCTCAGCGGACTCACTCAATTGGCTCGTGAGAATGCAGTTTGAAGTGATGAATCGGCACCACATCGACGTGTCGCTCAACGAGCCAACATCACGCAAGGCGCTGCATGAGATCGAACGGCTAACGGGAGTAATTCATGCAGAACCGCGCCGTGGGACTGGGATCAAGATCCGGAACGGGCACATCGAACGGCGGACGTATCTGCTAGGGATAGTTCCCGATCCGAAGCTCAATCATCTAATGGACCAGGATCAACAACCGATCGAAGTTCCCGAAGAGGGAATCATTCTCAACGCGAAATTGGCGCAGGTTCTAGAGGTGCATGTCGGCGATCAACTGACGATCGAAGTGTTGGAGGGTGCTCGGCGAGTCCGCTCGGTACGTGTCGCGGGCTTATGTACCGAGTACCTCGGTACGGTCTGTTACATGGAAGCGCGAGCGTTGAATCGGCTCGTCGGCGAAGGTCCGGCAGTGACCAGCGTCGCGATCACGGCGGATGCGGCGAACGTCGAAGACTTGTATCGCCGATTGAAGGCAACACCGCGAGTTGCCAGCGTGATGCTCAAACTGGCGACGATTCAAAGCTTCCGTGACACGGTGATGAATAACTTGCTAACCATGCAATTCTTCAACGTGATCTTTGCCTGCATCATTGCGTTTGGCGTGGTCTACAACACCGCGCGGGTTGCGCTGTCAGAACGTGGTCGAGAACTCGCGAGTCTCCGTGTGCTCGGACTCACCCGTGGCGAGATATCGCAGATCCTGCTCGGCGAATTGGCGGTCTTGACGCTCGCCGCGATTCCGGTCGGCCTCTTTATTGGCAATCGTCTGGCAGGTCTCGTCTGCTGGTTCATGGACACCGAACTTTACCGCATTCCGTTGATCATTGAGCTAAATACTTATGCGTTTTCAACGTCTGTGGTCTTAGTTGCGGCTATCCTGTCGGGGCTG
>CAIJTL010000259.1 GCA_903823545.1 uncultured Planctomycetaceae bacterium | reverse complement strand
TCGAGAATGGCTCAACGAAATGGACGCCACGTCATAAAACAACGCTTCGAGTCTTGGCGATCACGACGCTTGTTGTGGTCACCTTGCTGACGTTCCGACAGGTTCTTTTCTGGAGAAGCGACGACAACTTGTGGGCGCACGCGTTGTCGTTGCACGCCAACAACCAAATGGCCCATCTTGGGTTGGGAGTTCACTACTACAACGCTAAGAATTTCGATTTAGCTCGGCCACACCTGACTGAAGCGATTCGATTTTCTCCGAACTTGCACTCAGCGCTGTTGCCGCTGGGCATGATTGAAAAGAACGAAAAGAACTACGATCGCGCGATCGAGCTGATGGCCAAAGCGATTTCAATTAAGCCGAACGTTCCGGGCATGCGGATTCATTTGGGAATCTGCTTCGCTCAGGCGAACCGGCTACAGGACGCCATCGACATGTACAACAAAGAGCTCGAACTTGATCCTCGTTCTGTCGAGGCGACTTACAACCGAGCCGTTGCTTGGGACCGTTTAGGCCTGTTGGATCAAGCCCTTGAAGGCTATCGCGACACATTGAAGCTCGACCCCAAGCATCGCAATGCGACGTTCAACTTTCAGAATCTTTCAAAGACTCTGAAACGCCGTTGATTGAAACTGCCGCTGTCCAAATCTCTCATTTCACCTCGCGAGAGTTATGGTCGTCAGCCGCCGCGATCAAACATCGTGCGAGCAGTATTGGGCTGTCACGATCAACGTGGGGTGGCTGTCCGTGACGCGACTTCAAATGCGCGGTGAGTTTGTGCCGAGGGGTTTCGGACGAGGCGTAAACCCTGGCCGCGGTAGAGCTGCTTGAAATCTGTGGTCGTCCAGTAATCTCGCCCTAACTCGGAGGGTTCGGCGATCTCCAAAAGGTTGCCAGGGTACGATCTCAACAAGACCACCGAGTGTTGCATTCCGGGACGCCATCCAAATTCGGTTTGTAGTTGTGATCCGTGAGGGCGATTGTGCTCCAGACCCACGAACAAGATTGCGGGACGTGGTCGCTGGCAGACTTCTTCTGCGGAGTCGTTGAAGACTTCGACGTCCCAAGCCGTTCCCGCCGTCTTCCGTTTCAGCCCTCGATAAACACCCAGCCAATTCGTTCCGTTACGCGTCAAACACAGTTCGGCCATTTCTTGTTCGGTTGCCGGAATCCCATGCAGCTTGAGCAGCGTCGCCGCCGCAGCCGCCGAGCAAGTTTTGTTAGTTGTTTGCAAACAAGTTGTTGAGTCGTACCAAGAATCTCCACAACGTGGAGTTGCTCCCAGCAGCGGCCAAATCACTGTGACCATCGCCGCGAGTTGTAATGCGATGACCGGAAGCCAACGGCGAACTCCAGTCGTCCGAGTTGTCACCGCCAAGCCTCCGACAAATGCGGCCTCCAGGGGTAACCAGTTACCAAGGACAACGGCGTTTGAAAATGGGAGCCAGCGCACCAACACTGCTTGGTCCCAAACAAAAGCGAGATATGCCAGTAAGCCGACGAACGAAAGCAAGGCAAACAGATTGCTGGCCCGCTGACCGACACGAACCCCGACTGCTCGGCCAAGCAAGAATGCCGCGAGCGACGCCGTCACTGACACTGCAAATCCCAGAACCAGGTCATCCACTTCCCAGGACTCCTCGATAACGTGAGCCGAGAACGAATCATGAATTCTTTGTGAAGGGAATATGAAGATTTCATCGGCACTCGTAAACGTGAGAGTTGCGTGACGACCAAAAAATTCACAATTGGCGACTCGGAGCAGAGTCGCAGGGGGACAGCACCACATTGGTCGACGGGGGGCGAGCGATGTCCATCAAACAGAGCTGCTGTTGCCCGAACGTCGAAATTCATTTTTGTGGCGAGTTGAATTTGGAGATAACTTGATCGAGACCACTGAGGTTGAATGAAACTACTGAGACCAAGACGTTGGGGTTACCCGACACTTTGGCGAGCGTGGAGATCCCAAGTTCGAGCGTTGACGCAGCGCTAATGCCATAACGATCGAAATCAAAGACCACGGAGGATGCTACATTATCGCCCAAAACTCCTGACGCTTGAGTGCAGTTGTACCGACCATGTATCACAATGCTGCTCGACAGTGGCACCGTCTTGATTCCTGCTTAATTGGAGCAGTTCCATGCTTGATCGCTTCACTCCCAACGTGACTCCGTGCGGTCGAACTCGGCGGGAGTTTTTGTGGGAAGTCGGCGGAGGATTTGCTGGACTCGGATTGATTGATCTCTTGTCGCGAGATGGATTCTTTGCGAAGGACGCTCGCGGTAGTGGGTTGGCGTATGCGAATGAAGTGACGAATGCCGCTGACTCAGCGATACATCCGCTGGCTCCGAAGGCTCCGCATTTTGGGGGGGCGAAGCATTGCGTGTTTCTGTTTATGAATGGTGGGCCGAGCCAAGTTGACACGTTTGATCCGAAGCCGACGTTGGAGAGATTTCATGGGACGGCGTACTCCGGAAAGGCGAAGGTCGGGTCGAACGGGCGGCCGATCGGGTATTTGATGAAGTCGCCGTTTCCGTTTCGGCCACATGGCGAGAGCGGGTTGCCGATCAGCAGTTTGTTTCCTCACACGGCGAAACATGCGGATGACATTTGCGTGATTCGGTCGATGCACGCGGACACGGCGGCGCACGCTTCGGGGTGCTTGCAGATGAATACCGGCAGCGTGCTCATCGGCAAGCCCAGCTTGGGAGCGTGGTTGAGCTACGGCCTGGGGACCGAGAACGCGAACCTGCCGAGCTTCGTGGTGATGACCGATCCGCGCGGTGGGCCGATCGGAAGTGCGTCGAATTGGACGGGCGGGTTCATGCCGGCGGCCTATCAGGGGACGCTGTTTCGCAGTCAGGGGTCGCCGCTGTTGGACCTCGCGACGCCGGCGGGAGTTTCCGATCGGACGCAACGGCGATCGCTGGATTTGCTCGGCGAGCTGAACCGCGAGCACCTTGCCCGTCGTAGGTTGGGTCTCCGACCCGATCTGACTGCATCAGCGTCAAAAGATGGTCGGGTTGGAAACCCAACCTACGGGAATGACTCCGAACTCGTCGCACGCATCCTCTCCTACGAACTGGCCTATCAGATGCAAACGACGGCGGCGGACGTCGTCGATCTCTCGCAAGAGACGCAGCAAACGCAGGAGATGTACGGACTCAACAATCCCCGCACCGCCGACTTCGCTCGTAAGTGCTTGATCACTCGACGGCTCATCGAACGAGGCGTGCGGTTCATCCAGTTGTACTCCGGCGGCGGGCACATCGAGGACACTTGGGACGGCCACAACGACTGCATCACCAACCACACCGTCCATGCAGGAGAAACCGATCAACCGGTTGGAGCGCTGATGACCGACCTCAAGCAACGCGGCTTATGGGACGAAACGCTACTGGTCTGGGGCGGCGAGTTCGGTCGTACTCCGACCAGCGAGGGGGTCAACAAACCGGGCCGCGACCACGACTGGCACGGCTTCTCGATGTGGCTCGCCGGAGCCGGCACTCGCGGCGGCCAAGCGATCGGTGCGACGGATGAACTGGGCTTCGCCGCCGTCGACGAACCGTGCCACGTCTCCGACCTACACGCCACAATCCTGCACCTCATGGGCCTCGACCACGAACGCCTGACGTTCTTCTACAAAGGGCTTGAGGAACGCATCACGGGAACGCGAGGAAACGTCGTGAAGAAGGCGATCGCGTGAGACATTCTCTCCGGACTCGAATTCGCAGCCGAAAGCACTTTGAGCGATTGTGGGGCATGATGTTGGTGGCCAAATTGAAACGGTTGTCGTTGGGGCTGGGACTGATCTTCCTGGCGATGGCGGTTCTGCTGATTTCGGATTTGGATTCGCGGCATCGAAATCGATTGGCCGCTCAAGGGGAGCGATCGGCGGAGGGCTCGGGGAAAGTCTGGCGCGTGCGGGTCCTAGAATTCGTCAACGTGGTTGATTGCGAAGAGGCGGAGCGTGGAGTTTTTGAAGGGTTGGAAGCAGCGGGCGTTGTACGAGGCAAGGACTTCGAGGCGACGGTGCTGAACGCTCAAGGAGACATGGCGACGCTCAACAGTTTGGTTGATTCGGCGATCACGGATCGAGCGGACTTGATCATCACTCTGTCGACGCCGACATTGCAGGCGGCATTGCAACGGGCAGGGACGACGCCGATCGTGCATACGTTTGTGTCTAATCCACTCATTGCCGGAGTTGGCAAGAGTGATACGGATCATCGGCCCAATGTGACGGGCGCGTATGGAAGCTCTGACTGTGTCGGGATGATGCAGATCATCAAACGAGTCATGCCGCAGGCGAAGCGGATCGGGGCGATCTCGACGCCGGGTGAAGTCAACGCGGTCTACAACTACGAACTGCTGGTCAAAGCGGCGACCGCTGCGGGTTATGAATTGGAGACCGTCGGCGCGAACGGTCCGACAGAAGTGGGTGATGCGGCTCAGGCGGTGTGTGGGAAACGAGTCGACTTGCTCTGTGTTCCGAACTCGAACCTCGTGGGAACCTGTTATCCGAGTATTGCGAAGGCCGCGCGTCAGGCTCGGCTCCCTGTGTTTGGGTTCTTCGGAAATTTGAACAAGCAAGGGGCGGTCTTGGCGTTGGCTCGCGACTATCACGACATGGGACGCGATGGTGGTGAGCTGGCCGCTCGTGTCATCCGGGGTGAATCGCCAGCGAACATCCCGCTCAAGCAGTCGACTCGCAGTAAGCTGGTGATCAATCTTGATGCGGCAAAATCGCTGGGACTGACGATACCAAGTGATCTCATCAAAGCGGCAGATGATGTGGTCGGTGCGGAATAGTGCTTGGGGTTTTGGAGTGGGGATGATTCACAAACTTGGAGCGTGAGTTTTGAAGTGGTGCTGTGGGAGCTGCGAAGCAGCGTTAGCGGATAGCCTTGGGCGTCAGCCCAAGGTGGGATGGACCGGAAGCATGTCAGCCGTGAAACGGCGATAGCAACCTGTCTTGCGGATTACTGTCGCCGCTTCGCGGCTTAAATCGAGAGACCTGTTAATTCCTCGGGCTCGTAGATTGGGGTTGGATGAAAGTCTCTTGGAATGATCATGGCGACTGGTTGGAAATCCGCGTGAGCGGGTTGCTCGACAATGATTCGGCCGAACCGCTGTCGCAGCAGATGAACGAGTTGATTCGCGGTGGTCATCATCGGCTGATGCTGAATCTGTCGGACGTGAGCTATCTCAGTTCGGCGGGAATCTCGACGTTGTTGAAGACACATAAGCAACTCGTGGCGATTCGGGGGTTCTTTGCAGTTTGTGAACCGTCGCTGGCTGTTGCCGAAGTCTTGAGGCTGACTCGGTTGGATCAGATTCTCGTGCGCGATGCGGATGCGGCTCAGGTGCGGAATCCGTATTCGAGCACGATGTTGGTGATGTCGGCAGATGACATCACGACGTTCGCCGATGATGGTGTGCGCGGGACGACGTATTCGTTGGGAGTGAGCGAGCCGTTAAGGCTCAAGCGACATGGCGATCCGCAGCGGTTGAAAGAGCGAGCGGTTTCTGTGGGAGAGGGAAATGTCCTGAACTGCGACAAGAATTCGTTTGCGTTGGGACTGGGTGCCTTGGGAGGTGACCTCGCTGAAAGCCACGATCGGATGGGTGAGTTTCTGGCGATTGGCGGAGCGACTGCTCATCAGCCGACCGGCGGGCATCGAGCGGCGGATTTTCAGATGGAAGTCGGAGACTTCGTTCCGCAAGTGCAGGCTTTGTATGCGTTGCAGTTCTCTGGAGAGTTCTCACACCTGATGCGGTTTCGTGGTCGTCAAGAATCGGCGCGAGTTCCATTGTCAGTAATCCTTCAGAAGATGCTGACGGCATTGAATGGCTCGACGTTGGGATTTGTGTTGGTGGGGGAATCGGCTGGGTTGGTCGGGACGAGCTTGAAGCGATCGCCGTTGTCGGATTCATCGGCGGAAGCTGATCGCGGGATGTTCGAGCATCCGTCGGTACGCGACTGGCTGTCTTACGCGCCGGAGCGAGTTCATGATCGAACTCTCGTGGCGTGTGTGGGCGTAATCGGCAATTCGGCGAAAGTTCCTTCTTCGTTGCGACCTTGGCTGAGGCCGCTTGGTGTTGAGGACTCATTGCAGGGACACGTTCACGCGGGAGTGTTCGGCTATCGTCCGTTGAAACGCGGCTTCTTGGAGTTAGCGTCGACGGTGCGAGCGATGTTTGAGTCGGAAAGCCTGCAAGCGGTTTTGCATCTGTTGCATGACCGGCGTTCGATCACGGGAGCCGGCGAAAGTGAGTTTACAGGCGGCGCTTGTTGGTTCGGGGCGATTGGTAGTGAGGAGTAAGCCGCTGCGTTAGCGAGGGCGAGTGTGTCACCACGCGATGTATTCGGAGTCCCGTGAAGTGTTCTCCCTCGCTGACGCTTCGGGTTAGTAAACGTGATGTTCCGTAGAAAGTTCACGGCATGATTCTTTTGCTTGGTTCATTGACGATGGGGTTGATCCTGTCGTTGTTGGCGTTTGGGGTTTTGGTCACGTTTCGCGTGCTGGCGTTTCGAGACTTAACAGTTGATGGCTCGGTGGCGTTGGGAGGAGCGGTCGCGGCGGCGCTATTGGTGCGTGGGACTCATCCATTGGTCGCGACGGCGGGTGCGTTCGTGGCGGGAGCACTCGCGGGAACGGTGACGGGAGTGTTACACACTCGCTGCAAGATCAACGGGTTACTCGCGGGGATCTTGGTGATGACGGCGTTGTATTCGGTCAATCTGCATGTCTTGTCGAAGAGCAATGTGCCGCTCGACCCGGAAGCGATTCCGACATTGATGTCGTATGCCGGGTCGGCAAGTCAGATGACCGATCTCTTTGGATGGGAAGTTCCGACTCGCGAGTTGATCGTGCTGGTCGCTGCTGCGATTGGCGTTGCGATGGTCGGTTTTGCGTTGCACTGCTTCTTTCAAACTCAGTGGGGATTGGCTCTGCGTGCGACTGGCGACAACGACCAAGTGATTCGCGCGTTGGGAGCCGATGTCGGGTGGATGCAAACGGGTGGGCTCGCGTTGTCGAATGGCTTGATCGCCCTCGGCGGCGGCCTCGTGGTGCAGTATCAAGGATTTGCCGACGTGCAAATGGGAATCGGGATGGTCGTGTGGGGTTTGGCGAGTGTGATCATCGGCGACTCGTTGGTCGGAACGAAGCAACTCGGCTGGCTGCTCTGCGGAGCGGTCATGGGGTCGGTGTTGTTTCGTCTGATGGTGGCGCTGGCATTGCGAGGTGGGCTGAATCCAAATGACCTGAAGCTGGTCACGGCGACGTTCGTGTTTGTGGCACTCGTTCTGCCTGATGTTTGGAAATGGTGGATGTCGCGTCGCGCGGTGCGGAATGTTGCGTGAGTGATGTGAAATGTTTAACCGCTACGCCAACGGCGTGCGCGCCCACGCCAGTGGCGTTGGGGTAAAACAATCGGACGACTCGAACTGAGTTTTGAAAGAGAGCATGCTGGAACTCAAGAACGCTTACAAAACCTTTTACGCGGGGACGGCGAACGAAGTTCGTGCGTTGCGTGGTGTTGATCTTCGCATTGCCGAAGGTGAGTTCGTCATCGTGATCGGGACGAACGGGTCGGGGAAATCGACGCTGCTCAATGCTGTCGCTGGGACGTTCTACCTTGACGACGGAGAGATCAGTTTAGCCGAGCACGACGTCACTGCTTGGCCGGAGCATCGGCGTGCTCAATTGATCGGTCGAGTCTTTCAGAACCCGTTTCATGGGACGGCTCCGTCGCTGACTATTCTCGAAAACCTCGTGTTGGCATTGCGGCGCGGACAGTCTCGCGGCTTAGGTTGGGCGATTCCGAAAGATGCTCGCGACCAACTACGCGAGCGAGTTCGATTGATGGGCCTGAACTTGGAAGACCGACTTGATACGCCGATTGGCAGTCTTTCGGGTGGACAGAGGCAGTCGTTGACATTGCTCATGGCGACGTTGGTGCAACCGAAGCTGCTGCTGTTAGACGAACACACCGCGGCGCTCGACCCGAAGAGTGCCGATCAAGTCATTCGCTTGACCGAACGAGTCATCAAACAAGATCGCCTAACGACGATGATGGTCACTCACTCGATGCAACAGGCGGCACATCTCGGAGACCGCCTCGTGATGATGTCTGGGGGCCAAGTGGTTTGTGACATCCGTGGCGATGAGAAAAAACATCTTCGCCCCGAAGACCTGTTGGCACGCTTTGAAGAGATTCGTCGATCCGACCTACTCGACGAATCAGCCGCCGAGATGTTGGCTGAGATGTATGTTTGAGTTTGATTCTGTTGCGTCCGGTCTCCTGGCCGAGACGCAGATGGAATGACCGAAGGTCTCCATTGTCATGCGGGTTGTGGTTTTGAGGCGGAGTTTCGGAGGAGTCCTCTCCCTGTTTCGGTCATTCGGTCTTGAGATCGCAGTTGTGGGCGGCTCGGTCTGGAGACCGGCCACAACGCAATTAACTGGCTCTGCCGGTATAAAGTGGGTCAATCACTTCGCCGTTGAGCAAGTGATTCGGTCGTTGCAGCGGGTCCATGAGCACGGCTTCGTGGCCGACACCGAGTGCGTTGAAGAGCGTTGTACAAACATCGGCTGGTGACCATGACCGCGAGACTGGATAGGCTGCGTTGGAGTCAGATTGGCCGACGACTTGTCCGCCTCGAACACCCGCCCCAGCGACAAGTGCGGAATACACGTGAGCCCAGTGATCACGTCCGGGAACTCCTTGGCCGGGAAGTGTTGAGATTCGTGGTGTGCGACCGAACTCGCCCATGACGAGGACCAGCGTTTGATCCAACAGGCCTGAAGAAGAGAGATCGTCCATGAGCGCTGCGAGACCACGATCCAATTGTGGTAGCAGCGTGTTCTTCAGTCGGCCCCAGTTATCGACGTGCGTGTCCCAGGTTTGCACGATGCCCATTGCGGCTTGCACGATCGGAACGCCAGCCTGCAACAGGCGCCGTGCGAGCAGGAGCGACTGTCCGAACTTGTTGCGGCCATAGCGATCACGAGACGTGGCCTCTTCGCGTTGGATGTCAAAAGCCTGAGCGACTCGATCGGACGTCAGCAAAGAGAAGGCTAACCCTTGTTGCTCCGTGAAAGAGTTCGCTCGTCCTTCCGCTTCCAGCGACATCGGACTCCGATTGACTGACTCTAAAAGTCCTCGGCGAGAGAGCAACCTCGGGGAGGTCACGCCCGGTTGCAGGCTGAGCGAATCGATACGGAAGTTTGGATCATTGGGATCGTGGTTGATCTGCCACGGGTCATGCTTGGGGCCGAGGAATCCGGCATGTTGACCGGGCCAAGTGAGCGGTCCTTCGATGAAGTAATTCGGCAACGAAACGCCCGTTGGCACGCCATCGTTGCGAGGCCGGATATAGCTGAGAGCTGCCGCGAAATTGGGGAAGTCATTGCGAGATTCCACACGATCCAGATCGCTGCCACCTCGCGGGATCGGAGTTGGGCGGCCCGTCAATGCGACGTGTGTCGCCAACAGATGGTTGTGCTCCAGGTGAGCCAGCGACCGGAGCACCGACCAATGTCGTAATTGTTGAGCCAGTCTCGGCAGGTGTTCGCAGACTTGAACTCCGGGAACCGTCGTCTCGATCGGCGAGAACTCGCCACGAATTTCCTCCGGTGCCTCCGGCTTTGGATCGAACATGTCCAACTGGCTGGGACCACCGCTGAGGTGCACGATCAAGACGGACTTTGCTCGCCCTGTTGGTGACGATGAGGCGGCCGTCGTTGTTGAAGCGAGCGGCAGAGTTGTTCCCAGGACACCAGCCGCGCTGACTTGCAGCCAGTTTCGACGATTCCATTGAAATTGCGGAGAAAACATCATTACCTCGGCTTCCGAATTCATCGGAATTGGATCGGCCTCATGAACTTTTCAGAATCAAACTTCAGTTGTGATATCGTCCATTCTTGCAAAGCGAATGCAATCTTGGATTTGATTGCGCGGCAATCTCTTTCATTCGGCGTCTTCTAATTCCGCTTGTAGTTCGCACCAGCGGGTTTCGGACTCGTCGAGTTGTGTTGTGAGGGTCGTCACCTCGTTGTGGAGTCGTAGGGATTCCGCCGCGTCGTGGCATTCGAGGAGTTGGCTGCTTGCCTTCTTCTTTTGATCGTCGAGTCGGGCGATCGTTTTTTCGATCGTCGCGAGTTCTTTGCGAATCGCTCGATCGTCGCGACGCGGAGCACGTGGGGCGGCAGGCTTGTTGGCCGGAGACTTGTTGCTTTGCGGCGGAGCCTTGCTGAGTGTTGTTGCGAGTTCTCGCTCGCCGTCTTCGATTTCTTTGTTGATCGCGTAGAGATAGGCGTCGTAGCCACCCCCGTAGTTCGTCACGTGGCCGTCACGAACTTCGATGACGCAGGTGGCAACTCGCTTCATGAAGTGACGATCGTGTGTCGTGAAGATGACCGTCCCTTTGTAGTCGATCAGGGCTTGAGCGAGTGCTTCGACCGTATCAACGTCGAGATGGTTGCCCGGTTCGTCGAGCACCAAGATGTTGTATTGCGACAGCAGCAACCCGGCGAGGCAAAGTCGCGCACGCTCGCCACCGGAGAGGACCGTGATCTTTTTATGGACAGCGTCTCCTCGAAAGAGCATCGCTCCCGCGACATTGAGGACCGCTTGAGTTGTTGTGCCGAAGGTGGCGTTGTCGTTGAGGTATTCGAGGACCGTGTATTTCTCCGGCAGGCTGGTGTAGACGTGCTGAGCGTACACGCCAACTTGGCAACCGTGGCCCCACTTCACTTCGCCCGCGAGTGGTTTGATCGAATCGACGACTGTTCGCAGGAACGTTGTCTTTCCTTGGCCGTTGTCACCGACGATCGCCGCTCGCGAACCGTGATCGATTTCGACGCCGATGTCTTTGGCGACTTGGCGTTCTGGATATCCGATGCTCAAGTCCTTGCAACGCACGGCGGGCCCTTGCCGCGGTTCGACCTGCGGCGCGCGAATGAACGCAGTCGCTTCGTCAGCAGCGATCTCGGTCAGTTCCAGTCGTTCAAGTTGCTTCGATTTTGATCGCGCTTGCGTGGCGGTACTTGCTCTCGCCTTGTTCTTCGCGATGAAGACTTCGAGGTCGCGCCGCTTCGCTTGAATAGCGGCATTCGAACGAACGAGGTGCTCGTTCTGTTCCTTCTGGTAGTTGAGGAATGCGTCGATCTTGCCGGGGTACATCGTTAGTTTGCCGCGCGACAGATCCAGCGTGTGCTCGCACGTTGCATTCAAGAATGCTCGATCGTGTGAAACGATCAAGCAGGCTTGCTTGAAGTTTCTTAGGAAGTGTTCGAGCAAAATCTGAGTGCGCAAGTCGAGGAAGTTTGTCGGTTCGTCGAGTAGCAGTAAGTTCGGTTCGTGGAGCAATAGCGCGGCCAATTTGACGCGCGTTTGCCAACCGCCGGAAAGGCGTGAGACCGGGCCTTCGAGGTAATCACCTTTCAACTCAAACTGTCCCGCGACCTCGCCGCACTTCCATTCCGGCTGGCCACTGTCACGAATCAAGAAATCGTGAGCCGATTCACCGGGCAAAAACGGATCGTGCTGTCGCAAGTAGCCGATCTGCAAATTCGGATGCCGCATCACCTCGCCGTTGTCGAGTTCTTCTTCACCCAACAACACTCGCAATAGCGTACTTTTTCCCGCCCCGTTGCGTCCGACGAAGCCCACCTTCACGTCATCGGACAATGTCGCCTCGGCATTATCCAACAACACTTGCTCGCCATAACTCTTGCACGCCTGCCTAATCTGCATCAACACAGCCATCAGCCAAGAACCCTCGCGTTTGAATGAACGAATCAGAGGACGAACTGTAACGAGTGCGGATTTCGTGTGAATGCGGATTTACGGAATGTATTCGCTCCGACAGAATGTGGCCGACATGATTCTTGATTGCGGAGGCCATGATGACACTGACGACAGATTCTCACATTGCACTTGGACCTGATGGAGTCGCGCGTATTGGCGAAACTCGTTACAAGGTCTCCCATCTCGCAGCGGAACATTACCACTATGGATGGACCGCCGAAGAGTTGCTGCGTCAGCACTCCGATCTCCGGCCAGAAGAGGTTTATTCAGCGTTGGCGTACTTCTACGACCACTACGATGAGTTGCTGGCCGAGATTCAGAGTGACGCGGTCCAGGTTGAATCTGGTCGCGAGCGTCAGACGCTCTCTCGAAGCGAATTGCTGGCACGTTACTCGGGGATGCGTTGATGGCGCACGCCATTTACATGGATGTGCATATTCCCGCCGCAATTACGGCTGGACTTCGTCGTCATGGTATTGATGTTCTGACAAGCCAAGAAGACGGAACAACTCGCTTTGAAGATGCAGACCTGCTGGATCGAGCAACTCAGAACGGACGAGTTTTGTTTTCTCAGGACACCGATTTGCTCGCGATCTCTCAGGAATGGCAGGCGATCGGGCATCCTTTTGGCGGATTGCTCTTTGCTCACCAAGAGGGGGCCAGCATTGGCCGCTTGATTGAGGACATCGAGTTGATTGCCAACTGCATGAAGCCAAGCGAGATCGCCAATTCGGTGATCTATCTGCCGTTGCGATAACCGCCTGCAGCGGCAGTCATCGGAGTAAGCATCATGAAACGAGCCTGGATCAACATTGGTGTAGGAGTTGGCTGTGTTGGGCTGCTGCTCGCGCTGACGGTGTCGTGGGTGTTGCACGCGCGCGATGCGGCGAGGCTGTCGCATTGCAAAGGGAACCTCAAGCAATGGGGGACTGCGCTTTGGAACTACCACGACATTCATCAGTGCTTTCCGCCGTACTCTGGCGGGCCTGCGAGTGTTGGCGAGCGATTGTCCGGACGTGTGTTGTTGCTGCCGTATTTGAATGCGAACGACATTTGGTTTGACGTGAGACATCCGAAGGGATTTGAACCTCAATTTTCACCTGATCCGATGAAGTTGGTTGAGTCTCGGTCAGTCGAACTCTCCGTCATGCTCTGCCCAAGTTCGTTCATTCCTCCGCAGGTCGAACAACAACGACACGCGAGTTATGCCTTCTGCGGAGGAGATCAAATCGACTTCGGTGAAAAGGGAGGTGTGGATGATTTCCCGAATCGCGAGGAGACTCGCGGCATTTTTGGTTGGCGGCGGTGCGTTCGAGATCGAGACATTACCGATGGCACGGCGAATACGATTGCAATGGCCGAACGCAATCTCGGCGGGAGCTCGCTCCGAAATGAGGTGCGAGGGCGAGTTGCCGAGGTATCGGCAACAAGCCCGGCGGAATGTATCGCACTCGCGTCTGGTGATACTTACTCGGACTCGGTCAGCATTCTTTCGGAACGCATGGGCGAGCGATGGGCCAGCGGACATCCCTTTTATTCGGTGTTCCTCACGGCGGTTCCGCCGAATGGGCCTTCCTGTGCTGCATCCGCTCCACCGAGCGGTGCATCTGTCGGCGGTTGGTTGACCGCGAGCAGTCAGCACGGTTCATCCTCGGACAAACGTGGTTGTCACGTTCTGATGTGCGACGGCACCGTTCGCTTCATCAACGAGTCGATCAACCATGAGACAAAATGGACCGAAGGGCTTAAATCGACCAAGCCTTTGAACCACATTTTTCCCGAACCCAACATACATGGATATGACCGCGATACCAGCAGTTGTTATGGGATATGGGGAGGTCTCGGCGCAAAGAATGACTCTGTTGGAGGAGCTTTTTGAGGTTTGTGGTGATCCTGGTTCGGAACTCATTTCTCTCGTTAGCGGCGAAGAACGCCGGTGTGGCTTTGAGGTTTTGTAATTCGGTGTGTGAATGTTGCAGAGCTTCTTGCGGTTTTGGTGAGTGGCGTGTGATGTTGAAAGGTTTTGATTCTGTGGTGCGTGTGGTTGAGATGTGAATTGCTGGCTGAATTGCCGAGATTTGTTGAGTTGGAACTGCCTATCGCTAAGCCAATAAACTGTTGGCTTAGGTTTTTGGCACGCTCTTCGCTTTTGAAACTCCATCGAGATGAGCAACGGAGACTCATCGAAGAGGGAGCAAACTTGCCGTCGTTCCGAGGTCGCACTTCAGCGACCGAAGACGCACACGAGGGCAAATAAAAGGGGAGCATGTCATGTTGGTACTGACTCGGAAGAAGACTGAGACGATTCGAATTGGCGAAGACATTGTCGTGACTGTCGTGCAAACGGGACGCGGTCGCGTGAAACTAGGAATCGAAGCTCCGGCACACATGCGAGTGTTGCGTGGCGAATTGGATGTGCTCGAACCGGCGATGTCTGGTTTGTTGGATGCGAGTTTTCGACGGAATGTCGGACTCCCTTGGGAGCTGGTTCATGAATTCGGTAACAACATCAACAACTGATGACGGTGTTATGGTGAAACTAGACTCGGAGTTGGTGATGCCGAGTTCGGCCGCGATTAGCGAGGCGGATCGTCCGACGAATGTCGTATTCTTTGACGGTGTCTGCGGGTTGTGTAACCGCTTTGTGGACTTCGTTCTGTCCCGCGACCGTCGAGAAACGATCCGCTTCGCTCCGTTGCAAGGTGAGACTGCGAGCCGCCAGCAACTCGCGCAGCGATTTGCAAAGCAGTCGAACTTGGGCCCGCCGATCTTTGATACCGTTGTATGGGCTGACGAGGCTGGAGAATTATTTGCTCGCACATCGGCGGTCGTGCGAGTCCTCTGGCAGTTAGGAGGTATTTGGACTTTGTTTGGAGCATTGCTTTGGCTCATCCCGCGACCGTTGCGAGATATTGGATATCGGATCGTCTCAGCGAATCGCTATCGGTTGTTCGGTCAGAAGGAAACCTGTCGATTGCCGACGCCGAATGAGCGACGGCGATTTCTTCCATAAGTAATCCACTGCTTGCGAGCGACATGTTCGCTCGCAATGATCCCTCGGCCTCATCACTGGCGCTCGCGTCAGCGTTGGGGATGCCGAGGGTTTTGCTTTTTCAAGCCGATCTGGCTGGCGCGATTCCTTTGGCCAAGATTGACGAGGCTTCGGAGGCGAAATTGAATGAGCACAGATGGTTCTGCGGCGAAGAACGGCCACGAATTGAGAGAGCCAAGATTGTGGCCAGTGCCGGCTGCGATTGGGCTGGGGGTGGTCTTGCAGGCTGCGTCGATGTGGGCGTTTGCGGAGAACCTTTCTTACCTGGTTTTCACGTCGCTATTCATCATTTGGCCGTTGTCAGCTTTCCTGATTTTGCTCTGGTGGATCTTGTGGTCGAATCTTACGTGGGAGATTCGCGGTCAAGGTTTGATTGGCTTAGTGGTTGCATTTCTCACGTTTGTGGCGGTCTTTCGATTTGATGAATTCGATGGTGCGATGACTCCGAAGTTTTCTTTCCGTTGGAAACCGACGGCGACTTCGAAAGCAGAGCAGTTTTTCAAAGAGCGCGGTTCGCGAGCGACGCCCGTCAGTAAGAACACCGTAGATGATTCTGCCGCAACTGAGACGGCTTCTGATGTGGTGGTGAAGACAGATGAATTGAGCGAGGCCAACAGCCTTGTGCCGACGGATGAAGACAATCCTCAGTATCTCGGACGCAATCGAGACGGTGTTGTCGTGGGGCCGCCGTTACGAACTGATTGGGACGCGATGCCTCCGAAGAAATTGTGGCGACATCCGATTGGATTGGGCTGGGGATCGTTCGCGGCAATTGGCCGTCGAGCTTGGACCATTGAGCAACGCGGACCGGAGGAGTTGGTGGTCTGCTACGACATCGAGACTGGCGAAGAGCTTTGGCAACACAGTGACACGGCTCGCTTTGAAAGTGTGCAAGGAGGCAATGGACCTCGTTCGACTCCGACGATTCATGAAGGTCAATGCTATGCGTTGGGGGCGACCGGCATACTGAATTGCCTCGACGCCGCCTCGGGCAAGGCGATCTGGAGTCGCAATATTTTGGACGATGCGGGTTCCACAAACCTGCCGTGGGGTCAAGCTGGCTCACCGCTCGTTGTCGATGATCTGGTGATTGTGGCTCCGGGTAGCAACGACGATGCGAGCAAGAGCAAGAACTCGGCGGTCATCGCCTATCGCCGCGACACCGGCGAGAAAGTCTGGTCGTCGGGGAACCGATACGGGAGTTACGCCGCTCCGCATCTCACGACGTTGGATGGCGAGCGGCAAGTGCTGATCTTCGACGGCGTCGGTCTCTCGGCGTTGTCGGTCGACCAAGGGAAGACGTTGTGGCAGTTCGAGTGGTCGAACACGCCGCAAATCAACGCTTCGCAACCGCTGGTCATTGATAAAAATTCGGTTTTGATCGGATCGGGATACGGCTTGGGATCAGTGTTGCTCAAGGTGACGGGGGCAATGTCGAACTGGAAAGTTCAGGACGTGTGGAAGTCGAAGCAATTCAAGCTGAAATTCGACAGTGCCATGCGGCGAGGCGACTACGTTTATGGACTCGACGAAGGATTGCTGACCTGTTTGAGTCTGAAAGATGGAAAACGAGTTTGGAAGCAAGGCCGATATGGGTATGGCCAGATGCTGATTTCGGACGACAAGCTCCTGATTCTTTCGGAGGAGGGGGATGTTGTGATCGTTCCTGCGTCACCAGAACCGCCTCGCGAACTCGCAAAGTTTCGAGCGATCGAAGGGAAAACGTGGAACAATCCGGTCCTAGCGAGAGGCCGATTGCTCGTGCGGAATGCAGAGGAAGCCGCTTGCTACGACCTCAAGTAGGCATGCAGCCATGCTATTTCGCAACCAGTCCCTGAGTCAGATCGTTGAGATCCACCATGCCGACTTCAAACGCGTAGTTGAAGAGTTCCGACCGGCTCTTAACGCCTAGCTTACGAGTCAGGCGAACGCGGTAGGTCTCGGCAGTTTTCACGCTCAAGAGCAAGTTGTCGGCTACTTGTTGGTTGGTAAAACCGCGAGCCAGTAACTTCAGGACGTCGGTTTCTCGGCGGCTCAAGAAGGCAGGCCGTCGTGGACCGTCGACTGCGGCATCGGATTTCACCTTGCTCAGTGATTCTTGTCCGGTTCGACTTGAGACCAGCGAGTCGATGTAGATTCGTCCTTGAGCGGCGTCTCGAATCGCTTGAAACAGTTCAATCGGTGGGGACTGTTCGCAGACGTATCCACGGACTCCGGCAGAGATGAGAAGTCTCACGAACGAGGACTCTTCGTGCGTTGAAATCGCGACGAGGTTGAGGGTTCGGTGCTCTTGGGCCAGCGATTCAATCAGTGATGTGCCGAATCCCGACCGAGGCGCCATCGACATCACCACGACGTCTGGTTGGGCCAAATTGATTTGCTCGGCAAGCGAGCTGGCCTGAGCAACTTCACCAACAACGACAAAGCCGGATACGGACTCCAGCAACAATCGCAACCCTGCCCGTGGCAACGCGTAGTCTGACGCGAGCAACAGTCGAATAGATTCCATTCGGAGATTCCTCTGCGAAATGCCGCAACACCCGACTCAGGAATAGGCCCGCGGATCATTTGCTATCAATGACTCGCTATTCGTGAAAATCTGGTGCAGTCACATTGTCGCGGTGTGGAATCTATGGCAGCGTGAAACAAGGATGTAATCAGGAAACCCCTTGCCTTGGGTTGGGAATCACCTGAGTTTGATGCGATAGATCTTGAATGGGCTTCGTAATCATTTCTTAGTGGACTCGATGGAGTTATCTCTGTCGCAGTTTTGTGTCAGGTGGGTTGCGTAAGGATGTCTGCGAAAAGGTGTTTCCGACGGAAGTGTTGCCGTTCGTTGGCACAATTTAGCCTCAAGGGCGATGACCAGCCTGCTTAGCAGTTTGGAGGAAATCTGCTGCGAACGTTTCGTCCTCCCGCAAAGAGCGTTTCATTTCGGCGAGTCGTTGCCGAATGCGTTCGACTGTATTCGTAAGCGGTTTGGAAAGGATTCGGACGATCTGCGAGGGGCTGTATTGTTCCAGTTCTTTCACCGTTTGGACTCGTAGAAACTCGAAGATTTGCCGCGCGTGAAAGTCATCTTTGAAGAGCATGTAGAGCTTTTCTTCCTGAGTCACGAGCGGTCGACCGAGCGATACCTCTGGAGCTGGTTCAGGCTTTTTTGAGGCCACAGGTTTCGACGCATGAGCCGTCTTTGAAGAGGGAGCTTTTGCGTTATTGACGGACTTTGCCTTCGTGCTTGTAGTCTTGGGCTTGTTGGAAGCGGTCGGTTTCTTGGCAGTCTTCGCGACCTTTTTGACTTTTGCGGTGATCTTCGACTTTTCGACGGGCTTCTTTTTCACAGCCATGTCTGTCTCTCCTCAATTTTTCCGTTGGATGGATGACTTGGGATTTGGCAGGAATGGATGAGCAAGCGTGCTGCTTGCTCCGAGTTTTCAAATCTATTCTCAGGTGAGTCGGCCCGCCAATTTGTCGACGATGAGTCGGCCCACGTTGAGCGCGGCTGTCGCTGCAGGTGACGGTGCGTTGAGCACGTTGACGACAAGGTCATTCTCTTGAATGACAAAATCGTCGACGAGCTTTCCGTCTAATCCAAGTGCCTGAGCACGAACACCGGCTGGAGCGGGGTGAAGGTGTTCGGCGCGGATGTCGGGCATGAGTCGCTGCAAGGCTCTGACGAAGGCCGCCTTGCTGAAGGATCGCCACATCTCGCCGCAGCCCGTCTTCCAATGTTTGGCGGCCATGCGGAGGAAGCCGGGGTACGTGAGCGACTCGAACAGATCGACCAAGTTGATGTCGAGCTTGGTGTAGCCTTCGCGAGCAAACGCTAGAACCGCGTTCGGGCCGCATTCAATCCCGCCGTGAATCAACCTTGTGAAATGCACGCCGAGAAACGGGAATTTCGGGTCCGGAACTGGATAAATCAGGTTTTTGCAGAGGTGCTGCACATCAGGGGTGAGTTCGTAGTATTCGCCTCGAAACGGGACGACTTTGGCATTTGGCTTTGAACCGCTCAGTTTCGCCACTCGATCACAGTGCAGTCCGGCACAGGTAATGACGCAGCGGGCTTCTACGTCCTCTGCTGAATTCAGCACGATCATGCGACTGTTGGATCGGCGCATTCCGGTGACTCGTGAGTCGAGCTGGATCGTCCCCCCTTTTTCGCGGATGCGGTTCGCGAGTTTTTCGCAGACGGCCGGGTAATCGACGATTCCCGCCTCAGGAACGTGAATCGCTTTGATGCCCGCAGAGTGCGGCTCAAGTTCTCGGAGTCGCTCGACGCCGATGATTTCGCATGTCACGCCGTTGGCTTGGCCTCGTTCGTAAATGCTTTGCAGGTTGCCGAGTTCAGAATCATCGACGGCGACGATCACTTTGCCGCAGATGTCGTAAGCGACCCCTTCTCGCTGACAGAATTCGATCATCGCCTGTTTGCCTTCTCGGCAATTGGTCGCTCGCAGCGAACCGGGGCGAT
>CAIJTL010000258.1 GCA_903823545.1 uncultured Planctomycetaceae bacterium | reverse complement strand
GGTGTTGTCACCGATCTGACGAGCAACATTGTCGGCAATTGCAGATGATTGAGTCTGAGTGTCGAGACGAATTGAGCTGAGAACACTGAGCGACAGGAGACCGCATATCGTGAGTCCAATGACGACCATTCCCGCAGCTTTCCAAATCGCAGCGGTGGAAGCTTGGTCGACTTCATCAAGCGATTGCACGATTTCAAAAGCCCCGTGTATGTCACCAGATTTCCAGCCTTCCATTTCAAAACCGGTCACGTCTTTCCCGTCAGTAGCCCCCCACAGCGATTCAGCCTGACTAGAATCGCCATGACACATCAGGCAAGACTGTCCAACTCGAACTGGTCGAAAGTAATGCACGCTGTTGGTCTGATGGTTGATTTCGACTAACTCTTCAGCGTTCGACTGCTGAAGCTTTCGAAGGATGGATGATTCAAATTCATCTGGTCGATTCTTGGGATTCCTGGCCTCGAATGCCGGAACGCGAAATTTGTAGCCGGCATGCTCCGCATTCGTCGCAATCGAGTTCATCGACAGCACGATGGGGACGGTAGACAACACCTTTTGCTGTTGCCCTTCACGTCCCCAGGTCGCGAGATCTTTGCGATCAAAAACACCATCTGCCCATTGCTTCTCTGCGTGTTCGCGAATTGATTCAGCGGACAAACAGACGGCTCGTGCTTTCGCTTCGCAGGATGCGATTCCTCGCTGGCGAGTCTCTTGCAAATAAAGTCCGGCCAAAGTCAGCATGATGACAAACGGCACACCGACGCCGACGATCAAGATTCGAAGTCGTTGTGGTATTCGTTGGCAAATACTCATGAATGCACCAATTTACGTTGAATTTTAGGTTTGAATTGCGGTGTTTACGCCGCCGTTCCGAGCGCCTTTGTGGTGTCGAGCACCATCAGCAATTGACCGTCGAGCTTGTAGGCACCGCGAATCAATTCGCGCGGCATTCCCTGCAACGTTTCAGGAACGGGTTCGAAGTTGTTGCTATCGAGCTCCAGCACGTCGCCGATTTCATCGACCAATAAACTGACTGGCCCTTCCGGCGTTCGGACGACGACGTTCATCGCAGGAATACCATCCGTTCGATCCCCCAACCCAAGGCGGCGGCGAAGATCGAATGCCGTGACGATTTGACCTCGTAAATTCATCAAGCCACGCACCGTGTCATCCGAGAGTGGCACCGGTGTCATTTGCTGAGCCTTCAAGACTTCTTGAACCTGCAAGACTTCGACGCCGAGATACAATTGGCCGACATGGAATGTGCAAAAGTTGGATTGAGACATTGGAGATTTCCTGGGTTGGGTTTGTTGTCCGTGGTCAGTGGCTACAAACAACGGACAACGGGCCACTGACAATTCACATTGCTGACGCGACCAACGAACCAAGGTCGATGATCTGAGTCACACGGCCATTGATGATTTGACTTGGCGGGACAACGCTCGATGAATCGACAGCCTCATCAACTCGCAACGTGTGTTCGACAATGTCCACGATTTGACCAACGACGATCCCGACTTGACGCCCGTGGTGCTGATAGACGACCACCGACATTGAGTCTTTGGCCTTCGTGCCGAAGGAGTCATCGTTGCTGTATGACGTTTGTTGATAACCGGTCGAGATTCGCAACAACGGCAAGATGTGATCGCGGTATTGCACCACTTCGTCGTGTCCACTGCGTTCAACAGTGCTGAGTTGAAACTCTTCGAGCCGTGCAACGGTCCCCAAGTCAATCGCCGCCTGCGACCCATCTCCGGGGTCAACCACAAGCCACGATTGGCGATCTGTGCGCGCCGCAGTCGAGCTGGTCGCGTTGCCGTTCGAATGATCGCGATGTTCATTGAGGACTCGGCCTTGTTGAGCCAGACCAATCACATCAAGGATTAGCGAGACCGTACCGTCGCCCATGATGGTGGCGCCGGCATAGGCTTTCACACCTTTGAGATGTTGCCCCAACGGTTTGACCACAATTTCTTGGGTATCCGTGATTGAGTTAACCACCAATCCGAATGCCCGATCTTCTGCCTGCAACACAACGATGTGCGTGCATTCTTCGGCCTGCCGCTCTTCGTGAGAACGTCGCGGACGGAGTCGCAATTCTTCATCGAGATACAGCAGCGGCAGTAGTTGTCCGCGCAATCGATAAACTGGAACGCTGTGAATCAATTCAATTTCATTGTGAACTCGATCACCGTCGAGCCGCACGAGTTCCAGCAGATTGACTTGCGGGATGCAAAAACGATTGCCGCCACAGACCACTGTCAGCGCGGGCACGATCGCCAATGTCAGCGGAATCTTGATCCGTAACGTCGTCCCTTTGCCGAGCACGCTGTGAATGTCCAACGTCCCACCGATCCGTTCGACG
>CAIJTL010000257.1 GCA_903823545.1 uncultured Planctomycetaceae bacterium | reverse complement strand
CTGATGAACGTGGTTCTTGCGCCGATCGCTGGTAAGCATCCGCTGGAACTCATCCGAGTCTATCTCACGTTCCCGCTAGGGGCCGATGCGCTCGCATTAGCCGATACCGCCAAGAATGTCCCCGCAGTGCGTGACGGGATGATTCTCGCGTTCGGGTGCTGTTTGTATTTGGGAACTGGCATGTTGATTGGAATGCCGTTTCACATCGGACTCACTCGACTCACGCCGAACGGCAGCACGCGGAATCGTCTGCTGATTGCGACAGTCCTTTCTTTGTTGATTTGGCTAGTTGGTTTCTACGGCATCCTCAGTTGGCTGCAACCGCAGCTCTTTGGAGGCGATTGGATTACGAGCGGAAAATACCTCCCTTGGTGGGTCGCAGCTGCGACACATCTCATCTTCGGTTGGACGATGGCACTGCTTGCTCCTTTCGCCAAGTTCTTGCCGTATGAGGCTCCCACCAAGCTCCACAATGACTCGCGCTCGCCGGTCGACACCAGCCCCATTCAACCTGGCGGCTAATCAAAACTTTCTGCGTCGACCAACTCTGACCACAACGCGAACTGACAACTGACCAAGGCAACGGACCAATGACCAACGAATCACTCACTCGCGATGTTCCGCCGAATCGAGCTCTGATCGAAGAGCGGCTCGTCGTCTGGTACTTCTTAGCCTCAATCGCTTATCTGTTTATCTCGATGCTCGGCGGCTTCCTGATGGCGTTTCAGTTGATTCGCCATAATCCTTTCAACGGCATCGAACTGCTGTCGCCTGGTCGCTGGCGCATGATCCATACGAATGCTATTGCCTACGGGTTCCTTGCAAACGCCTTCCTAGGCAATCTGCATTGGATCGTTCCCAGGCTGACGCTGCGGCCTGTATTCAGTCGCACGTTATCCTACCTAATCTTCGCGGCGTGGCAGCTTGTCGTTCTTTCGACCGCTGGCGGAATTCTGATGGGAGAAGCTCAAGGACTGGAATGGGGTGAGACGCCAGTGTGGATCGACCCGGTCGCTCAACTTGGCTTGGGATTGGTCGCAGTGAACTTCATGGCTCCGATCTTGAAGATTAAAGGCCCGATGTACGTCACGTTGTGGTACTTCCTCGCGGCCTTTGTTTGGACTTTCTTGACCTACGCGATGGGCAATTTTGTGCCGCAGTATTTCGTCTGCGGAACCAGCGCCGGAGCTGTCGGCGGCTTGTTTATTCACGACCTCGTGGGCTTGTTCGTGACGCCGCTGGGCTGGGGATCGATGTACTTCTTCGTCCCGATCTTGTTGCGAAAGCCGATCTGGAGCCACGGGATGTCGATGGTCGGTTTCTGGGGGTTGGCGTTCTTTTATCCGCTGCAAGGAATTCACCACTTCCTTTACACGCCAATTCCAATGTTCCTGCAGTACGGAGCGATCGTTTCGACGATCGCTGTCGAGATGGTCGTTCTGACGGTGATCGTCAACTTCTTCGGAACGCTGAAAGGCTCCAGCCGTGCACTCGCAACGAACCTGCCGATCCGTTGGTTCTTCACCGGGATGGTCTTTTACGCGATCACGTGCGCTCAATGTGCGTTGCAAACGACGCTGACATTCCAAGCTTTGATCCACTTCTCTGACTGGGTTGTCGGCCACGCACACCTCGTGATGTTCGGCGTGTTCGGACAATGGTTGTTGGGAGTCATGACCTACTTGTTTCCACGACTGCTCAAGACCGAGTGGGCCAGCCCGAAACTCTGCGAATGGCACTTCTGGCTGTCCTCAGTCGGCCTCTTCACAATGGCGCTGGATCTCACTCTCGCTGGGTTATTTCAAGGCTGGAGTTGGGCCGCACTTCAACCGTGGGATGCGTCGGTCGAAATCTCTCAACCGTTCTGGATCGTCCGCATCTTCGCGGGAATCGCGATGTTCGCTGGCCAAGTTCTGTTCTGTGTGAATCTTTGGAAGACGTGGCAACAAAGCCCACTCAACAAGGCCTCGCTGAAGTCTGAAGCTTTGCCCGCATAATCGTGACACCGGCTCAATATTAGGATGGGTCGAGTCATCGAGGCCCATCGATCGAAATACGAACTCTGAAATCTGATGGTGGGTCTCGATGACTCGACCCACCCTACGAAGGTGTCTCCATGCTCGAATCAAAAGCAGGCATCATGCTGATCGCCGGTCTGGCTTTCTTCGGACTCGCATTCGTGTCGAATGCGGTTGTGCCAGCGTTGATGTATCAAGACTTACCGGAACTGACTGCCGAACAACTCGTGAACGGCAACTTGCGGTATCAGTTCGAGGATCTTGCAAGACGGTATCCTGAACCGTTCGAGAAGGCTTACGGTAAGCCTCCCGAAGAAGTGGCCGCTCGCGAGAAGTGGTTCAATCAAAAGACGGCTGACACGTTGCGGCTTGGCCGTAAGCTCTACGTCGGCGAAGCCTGCTGGCATTGTCACAGCCAATTCGTTCGCCCCGTCAGCAACGAAGAGCAACGATTCGGTCCGGTCTCCAAGAGCATTGAGTACCAGAACGAATTGCAGCGGCCGGTGATGTTCG
Organism: uncultured Planctomycetaceae bacterium; assembly: GCA_903823545.1. Lineage (GTDB taxonomy): Bacteria > Planctomycetota > Planctomycetia > Planctomycetales > Planctomycetaceae > SXKJ01. Next base: position 2,529 of record CAIJTL010000257.1, on the reverse strand, counting down.
GCACTCGCCGAGTGGGCCCCGATCTTTCGCGTGAGGGTGGTCGTCGCTCGAACGATTGGCAGGCAGTGCATCTCTTCAAGCCGACATCGCTCTCAGAAGGGAGCCCAATGCCAGAGTATCCGTGGTTCTTTGATGGCTCTCCCGACAAGCCCAACGCACGCGGCCTCGCAGTCCTGACCTACATCCAATGGCTCGGCTCGTGGCTCGAAAGTTATCCGTACTACGAACAGTACCAGCCCACGCCACTCCCGGCGGAAATCCCAAGCTCCAAAACCGAATGATTGGCATAGCAAAGATTCTCAACGCAAAGGTGCAAAGCACCGCGAAGAACCGCAAAAAAGAAACTCTAAGAGGTTGTTCCGAAAAACGTTCATCGCGGTGCGTGATGTTGAATGACGGACTCGAAATCCTTCGCGTTTCATTGCGATCCTTTGCACCTTTGCGTTGAAGGTTTTCGCCACGAGTCATTGATCGTATTCAAACACGACACGAGAAGATTTATGCAATCCAACACTCCCCGCTCTGATTGGCGTTTCACCGTCATCCTCGCATTTACGATTCTGCTCCCGTGTCTGTATGGCTTTGGCGGGAAGTTCATCGAATTCATTCACATCTTCCGAGGCAACACAGACGGGATGTTCGCGGTCACTCCTATTGTGAACTACCTGCTAGCAAGCCTTGGATTCTTTTGCATGTTGGCGTGGGCCACGATGCGTGGCATGTTCCACGACATTGAAGCCCCGAAGAACACATTTTTGGAAACTGAAGAGTGGCTCGACCACCGTGAGACGGAGACCGCACGATGAACCAACTCGAAGAATCGCCTCCCGAAGTTGAAAACCGTTTTCATCATTACATCAGCAACCGAATTCCGTGGTACGTCCACTTGATGTGGGTTCTATTTTGGATCTTCGTTGTCGGTTATGTGCTTTCGTTTTTACTACCGGCATTGAAGGTCGAGCTTGTGACTCCGCCGTAATGTGACACGTAGCACAGGCGGCTCGCCTGTGAGTTTTGTGTCAGTGAGATTTCATTCGACGAAATACACGCGAGCCGCCTGCGCTACGAAGCATCATGTCCCACTCTTGCTCTTACTGCGGTCTGCCTGTTGGGCGCTCATGGCGAAATGAGCCGAGCGACGACTCGCCGTTGTTTTGCTGTTACGGCTGTCGCTTCGCTGCCGAGGTCACTCGTGAGCGAGGTGAAACGGGCGCAGCGGTTTGGACGCTGACGAAGTTGGGGCTCGCGATTTTTTTCACGCTGAATGTCGTCTGCTTCACGATGGCCTTGTGGTCCGACACGGTCTATGGCGAAACCACCGACGTACTGTCAGCGAGTTACTTTGACTTGCTGCGATATCTCGGCTTGCTGTTTTCGCTGCCAGTTCTGTTCTTGTTGGGTGGGCCGTTATTAACAAATGCGATCGACGATGTTCGACATGGTCGCCTCTCGACTGATCTCTTACTGATGACCGGCGTATTAGCTGCGTTTGGATACTCCGCTGTGTCCGTTGTGCGTGGGAGAGGCGATGTCTACTTCGAAGTCGGTTGCGTGATCCTCGTCACAGTGACGCTCGGTCGCTGGCTGGAAGCAACTGGAAAGCTGAAAGCCACGCAGGCACTCGACGAACTCGAACGGTTGCTGCCAGATCGAGTCCGCTTGGTCACGGACGATGGCCGAAACTGCATGATCCCGCTGGCTGAAGTGTTGCCGCCTGCCACCGTACGAGTTCTCGCTGGCGAACGATTTCCAGCCGACGGACGGTTGTTGTCATCGTCGGTCAGTGTGGATGAGCAAGTCCTGACCGGAGAGAGTTGGTCCGTCTCGAAACAACACGGCGATCGTATTCTCGGCGGCACGTTAAACCTCGACGGTGATGTGCTGTTAGAACTGACTTCTTCTCCGTCGCAAACAGCCGTCGCTCGACTCATCGCGGCCGTCCGAGAAGCACGCAAGTCGCAAGGCCCTTACCAGCGATTGAGCGATCGCGTCTCTGGTTGGTTCTTTCCGATGATCACAGCGGTCGCGTTATTGACCATGTTGTTTCATTGGTGGCAGACCTCATTGGACCGTGGTGTCATGAGCGCCTTAGCGGTCGTGTTGATTGCTTGCCCGTGTGGTCTTGGCCTCGCAACTCCGTTGGCCGTTTGGACGGCGATCGGCGTTGCGGCGAAACGGCAGATTTTGTTTCGCAACGGCGAAGCGCTCGAACGATTGGCAGAAGTCCGTGAGCTTTGTCTCGATAAGACCGGCACACTCACAACAGGCGAAGCGCGGGTCACTCAATTGCTGACCGATGAGAGCACCTTACGCAACGATGCAATCGCGATCGCCAAGACGCTCGCGGCTTCGTCGTCGCATTCGTTCTCGCAAGCGATCTGCCATTGGCGTGATGGCGACGGCAATTCAGAGGCTAACCGAGAGGCTGGTTGCCGGGAGGGCGCGGCTCCCGCCGAGCCTTACTTCTCAGCAGCTCACGGCTTGACGGGAGACTTGCCGTCCCCCGTCTCATCCTCTTTCAGAACGATG
>CAIJTL010000256.1 GCA_903823545.1 uncultured Planctomycetaceae bacterium | reverse complement strand
GTACCAAAGACGAAGAATCTCTTTCTCGGCAAGTGCATCATCTGCGCGTTCATGACCGAGGAATCGTACTTGGCCTTCGAACAAAAGTTTCTCGACAACCCCAACGCAAAGGGGACGCAAGGTCTTTACCACGGATCGAGCGACGGGCGAGCCATCATTGCGTGCTTTCGAGGTAACACAGACGCGGCAACGCTCGGAGCCGTTATGGTTCATGAGACAACGCACGGGGTCACCAGCCGAATCCGTTCAACCGTCGGCCTCCCACCGTGGCTCGGCGAAGGGATGGCTGATTGGGTCGCTCATGCGGTTGTCCCACGCAGTAGCGCTGCCGAGCGTCAAAAGCGATCGGTCGAGAAGGCTCAACGATCTGGATCACTGGGTGGCAACTTCTTTGAGACGCAAACGAACTTTGAAGCTTGGCAATACGACATCGCTTCTCACTTGGTCAACTTTATGGTTCAGCTCGATTCCGGCAGATTTCGGTCATTTTTCTTAAGCATCAAAGAAGGGGACACGCCTGAAGAGGCACTCGATCGCTGCTATGGCATGTCACCTGCCGAATTACTGGCTCAATATGGTCGATCTATCGGCGTCGCGAATTTGCGACCATGACCGTTGAGCATTCGAGCCTGAGTGAATTCACCACCGAGACGTCGCGGCATGTCTTTGTGAGTTCATTCAATCGAGGATGGGGTAAGGTTCTTAGGAAGACCGTTGCCCAAAACCTCGTTGAGTTGCTGTCATAAAGACTTCTCTCATTGCGACAGAAGTTCGGATCTTTAATGTTGTCGCTTGGCCTGCTTGCGGTGTTCAAGCTGACCGTTCAAACTTCGGTCGCATTGAGTCATCTATGACTCAATATCCTGTCTCGCGAAACTGTTCATTTGAAGGTTAATCTCATGGTTAAGACCGCTTCGACAATGTTGCCCTTGGGGACGATGGCTCCAGATTTTTCGCTGGCGAACGTCGATGGGCGACTGGTCTCACTGAATGATTTTCCGAACGCAAAAGGGCTCCTGGTCGCGTTTATTTGCAATCATTGCCCGTTCGTGATTCACATTCGGTCGGAGTTCGCCAAGTTCGCTCGCGAGTACCAAGCGAAGGGAATCGCGGTCGTGGCAATCAACTCGAACGACGTTGCCGCTCATCCGTCGGACTCGCCCGAGAAGATGAAAGCCGAAGTCGAAACGGCCGGTTACAGCTTTCCGTATTTGTTTGATGAGACTCAAGCGGTCGCGAAAGCCTATCGAGCGGCGTGCACTCCGGACCTGTTCTTGTTTGATGCCAACAAACAACTGGTCTATCGCGGGCAGTTCGACGACAGCCGCCCATCGAACGGGATCTCCGTCACGGGAACACACCTGCGAGCCGCCTGCGATGCTGTCCTCGCGGGCCAACCGATCGCCGAACAACGTGCGAGCATCGGCTGCAACATCAAATGGCGTCCGGGCAATGAGCCGAATTACTTCACCGGTATTTCGGCGGAGTAGCACGACACGAGAGCAAGTGCCTCAGACAAGCTCGTTAGGGTTGGTGGATATCGCTAGTGTGAGACCTAATGTTCGGGGCCTCACTCGTCCTTCAGACGAACCTTGTAGTTGCCGCGCGACTCGTCGTAGTCGAGTGTTAGCAAGCCTTGCGACGCACCGTCTTTAATGAGATCTGTGAAGCTCTTGTATCCATAGTAGGCTTCATTGAAGCCGGGATGGACCCGGCGAATGGTTTGTTTGACTTGTGATCCCCAGAGCGTTTCGTAGTCGCCTTGCAGGGAGCGGACGATTTCAACCAGCTTCTCGATCGCTTCGACTCTCTTGTCAGCGTCTTTGTCTTTCTCTTTGTCCTTGTCTTTTTCCGCCACCTTCGACTTAGCTGGCCGAGAAGCCTTTGCTTTCTGAACAGCACGCAACAAGTCGTCGTAGTAGATGAACTCGTCGCAGTTGGCAATCAGCAAATCCGACGTCGAGCTTTTCACACCGCAGCCGATGACTCGTTTGTTGTTTTCTTTGAGCTTGGAAACCAGCGGCGAGAAATCGCTGTCGCCTGATAGCAGCGCGAAGGCATCAATGTGCGACTTGGAATAACACAGGTCGAGCGCATCGACCACCATGCGAATGTCCGCGCTGTTCTTGCCGCTCATTCGAGTATGCGGGACATCGATTAGTTCAATCCCTTGCGAGTGAAACTCACGAACTGCCGTGCCGTAGTTAGTCCAATCGCAATAGGCACGCTTAAAAACGATGCGACCTTTTTCCAGTAACCTCTTCAAGACCAACTGAATTTTGAAGTCACCTTGGTGCATGTCCCGCACGCCGATCGCGAGATTCTCAAAATCCACAAAAACGGCGATCAGACTTTCATCGGAGTTGGACATGCGAGGTTCCTTTCAAGTGGCTCGGAGCATGCCGAGCACCACTGGATCAATCAAGCTGCTGGCGACATGCCGAGCTTTGCTGAAATCTTGCGCGCGGCTGTGTTGATGAGGAACCGAAATGATGTAGGCACCAGCGGCCGCTGCGGCTTTCGTCCCGTTGTGGCTGTCTTCCAGCACCATCATTTCGTGCGGCTCAATACCGAGCCGGTGAGCGGCCTTCAGATAAATCTCCGGATCCGGCTTCCCCTTCGTGACATCTTCCGCCGTCAGGGTCATGTGGAATCGATCAAGGATCTCGAAGCGACCGAGAATGCGATGCAGATAGTTTCGGTCTGATGACGTGGCGACCCCTTTCGGCAGGCCGCTCCGCTCAATGTGTTCCAACAACTCAAATAGCCCCGGCATTGGAGCGAGATTTTGATCGAGCATATCGAGAAAAAGCTGTTTCGATTCCATCCACAACTCGATCGGGTCATCGGTCAATTCAGCCGCTTCGACGAGCAACGGATAACCTTCCTCCGCGCGGCGTCCCATAATGAGCGTGAAAAACTCCGACGTCATTTCCTTTCCACGCCGCCGCATCAATTCGACGCCAGCCCCGTGAAAAATCTCCTCGGTATTAAACATCAGACCGTCGAGGTCAAAAACAACTGCTTTAATCATGGATCAAGTATTCACAAAAGGATTGTTGGCGGCGGGAGTTTAGGTTCGCCGCCAAAAACAAAGTAGGTCAGCCTGACATCCTCAACAACCTCTGCGATTGCCCTTTGTACTAACGATGAAGCTCATCCGCGGGCTCAGACTATCGTGGAAGAATAGTACGCGGCCGCTCGAAGTGCTCCGGCAGTAGCCCGCCCGTAGGCTTGGCCCGGCTTAAGCACCATTCGATGAATTAATAGCGTGGCAGCTTCTACGAAGATTCACTCCGTTTTGAAATAACGTTGAAATAACGGTTCGACTCTCTAACAAGTTGAGATAGGTTTTATTTCACATCTCGCATTTCTAGTGGAAGTCGGGACCGAGTGAAGCGAATCTTTCGAATGGTGAATTCGTTACTTCACTCAACCGCTCTCTCTTCGCGTCAGGTATTTGAGGATCACGTTACTTAGACGATGTTGCATTTCGGCATCGTTCGGAATGGTCACTACAGGGTGCAACCACAATGGGCCTCTTTAAGCTACTGTTGACTGGGGGCGACGATGATGCAGAATCTAATCGCTATCGGAATGCGGACGTGTTTCGCGATGACGACTCGAACGCAGACGAAGTTGCAGCAGATCAGTTTGCGCGCAATTCAGAGCTTCTGACCGAAGAGCATTTGGCAGAAGACAACGTTGTCGGGGGCTACGATCCAGAGCGATCAATACGTCATGCACTCGCTCGCGAAGCCACTGCTGTGCATGAGCGAGATGTGCTCGCAGCACAAGTCGGAAAGCTGTTCTTGACCATTGAATCGCTGCTTCGATTGCTCAAGGAAAAGAGCGTTATCGACGAAGTCGATCTGCGAATGATGTCGCAG